>NZ_JBEXRZ010000015.1:0-68725 GCF_040613325.1 Streptomyces sp. NPDC006283
CTCCGCGTTGCCCTGGCTGATCCTGGCCGCCTACACCCAACTCCGCCTCGCCCGCCCACTCGCAGCCGACCTACGACGCCCCGGACGGCTCCGGCGGCCGGCCGGCGCGGCCGACACCGCTGCCTTGCCGCGAATGCGGCCGGCGTCAGCGCGGGAAGAGCTCAAACGTGACAGCGGGACGGCCTCCGAAGCGCGGTGCCGCCATCTCGGCCATACCGGTGAGGAACGTGCGGCAGTACGCCTCCGGGTCCTGCTCCGTCAGGCCCTCGATGTACAGCCGGTGCTCCAGCAGCGACGCCACCGACCGCTCGAGGCCGGGACCCGCGTCGACGGCGTGCGTGGGGCTCGTCGAGCCGGCGACCGCCACCCAGCGCACCCCGTCCCACGGCTCGAGGCCCTGTTCGGAGACGAGCTCGGGGAAGATCCAGCGGTTTCCCGCGTCGCCGGCCGCGTCGAGGGTCGCCCGTCCGACGGCGCGGTGGTCGGGAGTGTTCCAGGCCGTGCCGCCCCATGTGTCGCGGTGGTTGAGAGTGATGACCAGTTCGGGCCGGTGGCGCCGGATCGCCGCGGCGATGTCCCGTCGCAGCGCCGTGCCGTACTCGATCACACCGTCCCCGTGATCCAGGAAGTCCACCGTGGAGACACCCACGACGGCGGCACTCGCCCGCTGCTCACGCTCGCGCAGCGGTGCGCACTCCGCGGGCGCGATGCCGTCGATCCCGGCCTCGCCACGGGTGGCCAGCAGATACGCGACGTCGCGGCCTTCGTCGGTCCACCCGGCGATGGCGGCCGCACAGCCGTACTCCAGGTCGTCGGGGTGTGCGACGACGGCGAGCGCGCGCTGCCAGTCGGACGGCATCGGTTCGAGTTGTTCGCTCTTCTGATCGGTCATGTCCCGCAGGATACGGATCCATTGATCACGACTCAGAGCTCTTGGCGAGCCAGCGCCAGCAGTCGGTCCACCACCCGCGGCCCGCTCGCCCGCACACCGTCGTGCTCGTACTCGTCGGTGACCCAGGTGCGCAGACCACGGATGCCGCGGGCGGTGCGCAGCGAGTCGTCGGTGTCGACGTACATGTCGTCGTGGTAGACGGCCGCGGCGACCGGTACCTCGTTGGCGGCGAGGCGGACCGGGTCGTACAGCGGCGCCCAGTCGGTGCGGTCGGCGAGCAGCTCCGCCGTCTCGCGCAGCGGCCGCAGGGCGGGGTCCACCTGGAAGTGCCAGGGATGGACGGTCTCCCCGGTGAACATCAACGGCTGGTCGTCCGCGAGGGCCTTGGCGGCGTCGAACTCCGGAAACTGTGCGCGCATCCGCTCGGCGGCCCAGCCCGTGGGTTGCCCGCCCTGCGCGTAGATGGCCTCGTGCAGCACGGCGTACAGCGGGTTCGTGGCGAACGAGAGGATCGGGCGTACGGCTTCCTGGAAGGCGTCGGAGAGTACATGACTGGCGGCGGTGCGCACGAAGGCGTTTTCCAGCAGGTAGTGCAGCTGATGGCTGCCCTCGCCACCGCCGAGCACGATGCCCAGCGACTGGAACGCCTCCACGGTGAGGGTGTAGCCGCCGGGCAGCTGCGCCGGCTGCTCGGCGAGACGTTCGGCGATGCGCCGGGCACGGCCCACGTCCTGCGGGTAGCGGGCGTAGTGGGCCTCGACCTTGCGCCGGATGCGGGGAAAGGCGGCCCGGTAGACGTCGTCGGCGTGGGCGTCGAGGGAGGGCAGCCCGCCGGTGACCAGCACCGTGTGCAGTCCTTCGGGCGCGGTGGAGAGGTAGTGGGTGGCGCAGAAGCCGCCGAAGCTCTGGCCGAGCACGGTCCACGGCGCTCCGCCGGTGAGCCGCTGCCGGATCGCCTCGCAGTCGCGGACGATGCTGTCGGCGCGGAAGAGTGCCAGGTGGTCGGCCTGTGCCTGCGGCCCTCCCCGCAGCGGAAGCGTCTGGCGGTTCTGCGGTGCGGAGCGTCCGGTGCCGCGCTGGTCCAGCAGCAGGACGCGGAAGTCCTGCACCGCCCGCCCCAGCCAGGCCTGCCGGCCGACGAAGCGACGGGCGGCGTTGCCCGGCCCGCCCTCCAGGTAGACCAGCCACGGAAGGTCCGCGTCCGCGTGGGCGGCGGAGGCGACTTCCCGGCCGTACAGCTCGATCTGCTCACCGGCGGGATCGCCGTGGTCGAGCGGGACGGTGAAGTGATGGTCGGTGAGAACGACTCCCGGCTGCCGGTAGCTGGCCACTGCTGCTCCTGTTCCTGTGCGCCCCCGCCCGTCCAGTGGATCACGGCGGACGGACGGGGACGCGGACAGGTGCCGAATCAGTCGGTCGGGAAGTCGTCCGGTGTCCTGATCCGGTCACGGACCCAGACCCCGGCGGGCTTCAGCGACGCGGTCCCGGCCCAGGGGCCGTTGTTGTTGCAGATGCCGCTGTTGAAGACGGCGCCGGACCTGTTGTCGTCGGAGAAGTTCCAGTTGACCCAGCTGATCTTCTTGCTCGCCATCAGATCGAGGTACCGCTGGGCCATCGAGAAGTCGTTGGCTCCCTCGCCGGCGTAGTCCTGGGTGCCGAACTCGGTGACGAACATCGGGATTCTGTCGGCGGCGCGGGAGAGCGTGCTCAGGTACTCGTCCCGGTGCGAGGCCGCGTAGAAGTGGAAGGTGTACATGATGTTGGAGGCGTTGACGGGGCTGTTCACCACCTCGGACTCGTCGGCACCCTCGGAGACACCGAGGGAGGACCATGCGCGCGTGCCGACGAGGACCGGGGTGTCGGGGTCGATGCGGCGGATGACCGGGATGAGCTGCTCCGCGTAGCTCTTGATGCTCGACCAGCTCACCCCGCTGGGCTCGTTGGCGATCTCGTACAACAGGTTCTTCTTGTTGCTGTGGCGCTGGGCGATCTCGGTGAAGAAGGTCTTCGCCCGGGCGAGGTTGTGATGCGGGTCGCCGGGGCTCAGCATGTGCCAGTCGACGATCGCGTACATACCGCGGGCAGTGGCCTGCTCGATGATGGAGTGGACCTTGTCGGTGAAGCCGCGCGGGTCGGTCTCGTAACCGCCCTCCTGCACGTACATCGAGATCCGCAGGACGTCGGCCTGCCAGTCGGTGGCCAGGGCGTCGAGGGAGCCGTTGGTGACGCACTGGCTGTACCACTGGAGGCCGTGGGTGCTCATGCCGCGCAGCTGGACGGGGTTGCCGTACTGGTTGCAGAGCTTGGTGCCGCAGACCTCGAGCTGTCCGTTGACCGCCGCGGGTGTGCCGTCGGTCGTGGGCACTGCATCGACGACGAGGTGGTCCACGTTGGGGCCCCCGGTCGCGGTGGTCGCGGTGGCCCTGATGGTGTTGGTTCCCGCCTTGAGGTCGGCGGTGACGGTGACCGTCGACCAGGAGGTCCAGGAACCGGTGCCGGGAAAGGCGCGGTCGTCGGCGGCGATCCTGCCGTTGACGGTGATGTCCATCGGCCGGTCGGCGGTGGTGCCGTTGGCGAAGCGCAGGGCCAGCCCGGCGCGGCCGGCCTGCGCCGCGTTGACCGTCCACTGGACGTAACTGCCGCTGGCGTTGTCGTAGTTGACGAACCCGCTGCCGGTGAACCCGGTGTGGTTGGACTCGACCAGTCCTCGCGAGACGGCCGCGTGCTCCGCCTCGTGGGTGACGGCTGCGGCGGTCGTCGGCGGTGTGGGGGCGGGGGCCGCCGGGGCGGGGGTTGCTGTGGTGAGGGCAAGAAGCAGGGCGGCGCCGAGGACGCCGACGCTGCCAAGGGGGCGTAGCCAGAACCGTGCCGGTCTCATGGGGGACTCCGTTGGCTGGGCGGAAGGGCCGGATCGGCCGTGGGGACGGCCGATTGATTGGAAGGAAACTTTCCTAACCGAGAGGAATAGCAGGACACCAGGGCGGCGGCAAGGCTCATGACAGAAACAGGAGCCCTGCGAGGGCGAGCGATGTGGTGGCCGGTGGCCGCGTACGGACACCGGGAAACTTCCCGCCCGCCGCCACCGCCGCGCGGCGCTCGGCGCACACCGCCCGAAGGCGGAAGATCCGATGAACTTCGGCGATGCGTAGGGTCGTATTGGGCAGACACGCGCGTTCTTGATGAAAAGGGTGATCTCCATGGCCTTCACGCATGTCCTCGCAGTCGCCCCGGTCAAGGACATCGAGGCCGCGGTGATCTGGTACGAACGACTTCTGGGCCGCCCCGCCGATGCGAGGCCGATGGACGGGCTCGCCGACTGGCACGTCGCACCGTCCGGATGGATCCAGGTCTTCCGTTCGCCGGAACACGCCGGGGGCGCTCTGCTCAACCTCGTGGTCGACGACCTGGAGAAGGCACTGGCCGACCTCGCGGGCCGGGGGATCGCGGCCGGCGATGCTCAGCCGGGCAGCCAGGGAGTGCGATTCGCCGCTGTCCACGACCCCGACGGCAACCGGATCACCCTGATCGAGAACCCCGTGTCCTAGCGCACCTCGACCGTGGGCCCTCGGTACGCGACAGCTCCGGGCCCGGCCCGGAGCGCCGCCGGCACGCCTGCGTCCGCACGTCGGCCACGGACCGTCCGGCCCGTGTGCGCTGCCGCACCCGCGCCTCGAGCGGGCACGCCGCCCGGTCTTGACCGTCTCGCCGGGAAGGCCTAACTTGCGCATGGAAAGCGCTTGCTATCGGGCTGAGGGCCCGCCGTCCCGTCCGAAGGAGCTTCCATGGCGAGCACGGCCGACATGTCCGCCGTCGGGTACGACGGCCTGCCCGGCGGGATCGGCGTCTCTCGGCTGAAGGTGTACGACTGGGAGGCTGCCGACGGCCTGCGCGGCGGCACGCCCCACGTCCATCTGAGCTGCTCGGAGGGGTACGCCGTGACCGGCGGCCGGGGCATGGTGCAGACCCTGACGGCATCCGGGTTCGAGCAGACCGAGCTGACGCCGGGCGCGCTGGTCTGGTTCACGCCGGGGACGATCCACCGGCTGGTCAACGAGGGCGGGCTGACCATCATCGTGCTGATGCAGAACTGCGGTCTGCCGGAAGCGGGCGACGCCGTGCTGACCCTGCCGCCGCCTCTGCTCGCCGACCCCGTCGCCTATCGCGCGGCCGTCACCCTGCCGGAGGCGGGGTCGGAGAAGGAGTTGGAAGCCGCGGCACGTCGGCGTCGTGATCTGGCCCTCGAAGGGTTCGCGGCGCTGCGCAGGGCGAGCGAGGCCGGCGATCCCGAGCCTCTGGCGGCCTTCCACCGAGCCGCCGCGGCGCTGGTGCGGCCGTTCGTCGGCCGGTGGCGCGGACGCTGGCGGGACGGGGCGGTCGCCGCGTCCGCGGCGACCGGCGCACAGCTGGACCGCCTCGAACGCGGCGACGCCGGCCATCTCGCCCACGCGCGGCTCCGGTCCGAGCAACCCGCCGCGCGGGGGCGTTACGGCATGTGCGGCCGGCTCGACGTGTACGACCTCGACTGAGGGGGCGGCTCCCCCGGCCCCTCACTCCCCCGAGGCGATGGAGCGGCGGGGCAGGCGGCGGCGAGGAGCACGACCGCGACGGGGAGGGGGGCTTTCTCATCAGGCCTCCCCGGCGACGCATGCGGGGAGCCTCTGCACGGCCTCCAAGACGCCTTCGACGACGAGCGCGAAGGCGGCAACGAGAACGGCGCCCGCCACGACGGGGACGGTGGGCCGGGACCGAGGGCCTCTTCCCGTTGCGGAACGAGGGGCGGCCCCGCCTCCCGGGGGGGGGATGGGTGACGGGGCCGCGACGGCCCGTTACCGGCCAGGGGGGTGGGCCGGTCGAGCTCGCTCGACCATCGCATGCCCCGTCCGGCGCGGGGTATGCACGAGATTCCGGACGTTCTTTCGGTGCGGTTCAGCGTGCCGCGTGCCCCGTCGAGTGGGGAGTCGGCGGTCGGGCGACCACAGGGAACGGGTGGACCTGGTGTCCCCCGCTCGCCATCATGCGCACTTCTCCCCGTTCGCTGATCTCCGCGCGCACGATCCCCGTGTCGTCCTCGTAGATCGGGTAACCGCCCGCACCGACTCTCTCGGTGCGCCTTACCACGACCACGTCGTCCTCCACTGCCGGTTCCTGGAATACGAGTTCGTAGATTTCCGGACTGTCCATGAGATCCTCCCGGCCGCTCCGCGGGGCCGGGAAAACGCAGGCCGACCACGCCGCGACCTGCTTCCATCGTCCTCCCGTGGCGGACGCCGCGCCTGCTCTGCAGAACCCGAAACCCGTTTGGGTCCAGTGGTCGGCGCATGGAAGGGTGAGGCCCGTGACGGAGACGGCTACGGGCGACGAGCGGCTGCTGTACGGATGCATGGGCCTTGGGGGCAGCTGGGACACCACACCCCACTCCGCGGCGGACGTCGCCGCCGCCGAAGCGGCGGTCGAGGCCGCCCTCGACAGCGGCATCACGACGTTCGACCACGCGGACATCTACCGCCACGGAAAGGCTGAGGCGGTCTTCGGCGAGGTCCTCGCCCGCGCGCCCGGGCTGCGTGAGCGCATCGTCCTGCAGACCAAATGCGGCATCCGGCTCGCCGACGGCGACCGCCCCGGCATGTACGACCTGCGGGGACAGACCGTGATCCGGCGCGTCGAGGAGAGCCTCGGCCGTCTTCGCACCGACTTCGTGGACATCCTGCTGCTGCACCGGCCGGACCCCCTGGCCGACCCGGACGAGCTCGCGGGGGCCCTGACGTCGCTGCACGGCCAGGGCCTGGTGCGCAGCTTCGGTGTGTCGAACATGAGCGCCGCGCAGATCTCGCTCCTGCAGTCCCGGCTCGACCTGCCGCTGGTCGCCAACCAGCTCGAAATGAGCCTCCATCGGCGCGACTGGCTGGAAGCCGGTGTGCTGGTGAACACCCCGCAGGCGGCGTCGGTCGGCTTCCCGCTCGGCACGGTCGAGCACGCCCGGGCGAACAAGATCCGGCTGCAGGCCTGGGGTGCGCTCGCCCAGGGCCGTTTCAGCGGCAATCAGGAGACACCGACCGAGCAGGCGACGGCCCGGCTCGTGGCGGCGCTGGCCGACGCGAAGGGCACCACGCCGGAGACGATCCTGCTGTGGTGGCTTCAGCGGCACCCTGCCGCGATCGCACCGGTCGTCGGCAGCGTCCGGCCGGAACGCATCCGTGCCTGCCGGGACGCCGCCCAGGGGGAACCCCGTCTCAGCCACGAGGAGTGGTACGAGCTCTGGGTCACGGCGCGGGGCGCGGCCCTCCCCTAGGAAGCGGGGGCGCGGCCCTCGCCCGGGCAGCGGGCGCGGCCCCTGCCCCGGGGAGGCGCACCGTCGTTTCGCACATGAGCCAGTGAGGGCCGCGCCGTCGGTCGCATATCCGGGGACGTGGTGTGACGCTGGAGTAATGACCTGGGCTTCTTGGACAACTCGCAATGTGTACACAGGGCGTGGCGGTGCGCTTTCCGAGGAGGCCGGTGTGATGACCGGGAACCTCACCGTGCACACCACATGGGCCGATGGCACTGCGCATGTCGCTCTGCAGTTCACCGGCGCGACCGACTGGTTCACGATGACGGGCAGCCCGACACCATGCCCTTCGGAGGAAGCGAGCCGGGCACTGCACGACGCGGTGGTGCAGGCGGTCCGGAACGGCACCGGTGCGGTCGTCCCCCCTTCGACGGCGTACGAGGGACAGGGGCAATGACGGCGATCAGAGGGTTACCCCGGCGGGCCGGATCAGCCGCCCGGGCAGCGGGGCCGGCCGCTCCTGCCTGATGAACCTGATGAACGCGGCTTCCGCTTCCTCGAAGCCGGAGCCGGGGACTCCACGCGGTCGGCGATGAACCCCTCGTGAGGGAACGAGCTGGGCGGAGTCGGCCACATCACTCTGCCGGCTCCGCCCGTGCATCAGGCTGTGCCGTTGCCGTCGGACAGACGGCTGACCTCGGGCAGGGGGTTGCCGTCGGACGCGGCGCGGGCATCTGCGCCCACCACCTCCGTACGGCCGCCCTGCGGGGGCCCTGACGAACGTCGGGCGTCCGGCGATGCCGCGCCTCGGGCGGCTTCTGCGCGGATCAGGGCGTTGAGTACAGCGAAGGGATCGTTGGGCATGGCGGTTGCCACCTCTCGGGGCAGGGGTCGGCTGCTGTCTGCGGACTGCTCCGGCACCGGCGGACACCGGACGGAGCGGCGCTGTCAGCACCTCAGAACCACACACCTCACGGCAGACAGCCGAGACGGCTCCCCGGGGGCAGGCGGGCCGTGGGGCGGCCGCGACCGGGGGCAGGAGTGCACGGAGCGCGGTCCGGGGCAGGAACAGAGACCGCTGAGGCGACGGGTACGCGGCCCGCCGGCCCGGGCCGATGCCTGCTGCCCCACGTCGGCCGACTCCGCGCACCTCTCCCCCGCCGGATCGGCGGGGGCCTGTGCGGGAACACGCGGAGCGTACTGCTGGGCAGTGGCCGGATCGGCAGCGATCAGCGAGACCAGAACCGTCACCACGACCAGCACAGCGGTGACGGCTGCTCGTGCAACCGGAACCGTCGAACGGTCGCCGGGACGCAGGACTCGGCCGTACGCGGGCGGTCTCATGGGGCACAACCTCCTGAATGTGCCTCCCTTGCCCGCAACGGGCCCGTCGGCGTTGCGCCACGGCGAGAAGTCCCTCCAACGAGGGACACGCATTGGGCCGAACGCGTGCAAAAGATCGAATCGGCCGGGAAATGGAACGCGTGAGGGAGCCCGAGCGTTGGCAGGGTGACACGACGCGGTGCGTGTCACGACGACCGAACGACCTGAACAGAAGCCGAGGTGGCACCAGTGGCAATGTGGGACCGGATCAAGGACCAGGCCAAGACCCTGCAGCAGTCCCAGGGCACCCGGAGCGCGGGCAGCCACGCCCCCGGCGCGCGGCCCGGAGGCGGCTCGCGCGCCCAGCTGGTGAACACATTGAAGTCACAGCTCACCTCCCTGAAGACGGAGTTGAAGAGCGGTGCCTTCAGGGACGCGTCGATGGCCATGTGTGCGCTGGTGGCCGCCGCGGACGGGCATGTGGACGCGAGCGAGCGGCAGCACGTGGAGTCGCTGATCCTCACCAACGACGTCCTGCAGAACTTCCCGTCGGAGCAGCTGCGCGAGCGGTTCAACAAGCACGCCGACCAGCTGTCGGCCAATTTCCACCTGGGCAAGGCAGCGGTGATGCAGGAGGTCGGAAAGGCCGCGAAGAAGCCGACGGAAGCCCGGGCCGTGATCCAGATCGGCATCGTCATCGCCGGCGCCGACGGCTACGTCGAACCGGCCGAGCAGGACGTCATCCGGGAGGCCTGCGCCGTACTGGGCGTCTCCCCCGCGGAGTTCGGCATCTGACCACGCGCCGGGCCGTCGCCGGGAATTGACCGGACCGATCATGCTTTACTCGTCCACGCGGATCCTCTCGGCGGCCCAGCGCAAGTCCGGCCGTGACCGGCGCCGCCGCCGCTGTCTTTACGTGACATGGTGGACATCGGCGGCACCGTGTGGCGGTATCGGTACGACCAGTTCGGCTGGCCCACCAGCTCCGCCGAGCTGTACGGGTCGCGGCCGCTGCGCATCGGCAGTCCGCTCTTCCACTTCGGCATCCTCGTGGTGGTGATCGGCCATGTGATCGGGCTGGTCGTTCCGGAGAGCCACCCGACCGAGTTACCTCAGCGCATGTTCGTTCGGCGAGGGATGAACCTCTGGCAGCCTTTGGGCGTCTGGTACTTCGACGCTCCTGCTCGCGGCGCGCACCGCAGGCAGCAGGCATGAGAATCGTCAATGATCGAGCGAGAGGAACGGAACGCATGGTGACATCCGATCCGATCACCCGTCGGCTGCGGCGACTCTTCGCGGTCCTTGACGCCGACGAAGAAGGCTTCGTGACCTGGGGTAGCTACCAGCGGATCGTGGACAGGTACACGGTCGGCTACGCGTTGGCGAAGAGCGACGCCAGGATCAAGGACCTGCAGAGGGCGTACTGGGCGCAGTGGCTGGGGCTCCTGTCGCAAGCGCCCCCGGGCCTGGATCGTCTGTCCCGAGAGGAGTTCGTCGCGGCGAACCGTGCACTGGCTTACGGCTCGCATGCAGCGCAGCTGCTGGAGGACCTCGCGCAGGCCGTTTTTAATGTCCTGGACGTCGACGGCGACAAGCGGATCAGCAGGGACGAGTTCGCCAGATACCTTGAGTTCTGCGAGATTTCCAGCGCTGACGCCGCGGTCGTCTTCCGTCGGCTGGACCTGGACGGCGACGCATTCATCTCCCAGGGAGAGGTTGCCCGGTCCCTCCGTGCCTTCCACCTGTACAACGACGACCTCAACACGTCGGGCGGCATCTTCCTCGGGCTCTGCTGAACGAGTCCCATCGAACTCGCGACGCATCAGCCTTGCGGGGGTGGGGTCACGGGCCGCGTCGTACTGGCGCCCTCCCCAGGTCACGCCCCCTTCGGTCTTGTGGGCCGCTTCATGTGGCTGCGACCATCCCGGCATGGTCTCGCGAGTAGTCGGAATACCCGAGGTGGACGGCACCGAACAGGTGGCCGTTGTGATCGATGTGATGCGGGCGTTCACCACCGCCGCATGGGCTTTCCACCGCGGGGCAGTCAAGATTGTTCTCGCTGCCGACGAGGACGAGGCACTGGCGATCAAAGCGGGTCACCCGGGCTGGCTTGCGCTCAAGGACGGGGCACCGGTCAGCGGGTTCGACCTGAGCAACTCCCCTGGCCTGATCCAGGAGGCCGATGTGGCCGGCCGCACCGTGATTCAGAAGACCACTGCGGGAACGGTTGGGGCCCTGGCGGTTGTCGAGGCGAAAATGGCGCTGTGCGCCAGTTTCGTCGTGGCCGGCGCGACGGCCCGGGCCCTGGCGGATGCCGGCGCCGACTCGGTGACGTTCGTTGCCACCGGCGAGGACGGCCGTGCCGCCGAGGATCTGGCCTGTGCCGAATACCTGGACCGGCTCCTGGCCGGGGATCGTGTCGACCCCGGCCCCTATCTGCACCGCGCCCGCACCTCCCCAGCCGCGGACGATCTGCGCGGCGGGCGACGCCGCGGTGCTCACCCCGCCGATGTGGCGTTGTGTTTGGAGGTGGACCGGTTCGACTTCGCCATGAAGGTCGGACTCGAGGAAGGGATGTCAGTGCTGCGGCCCCTCCGGCGCCGGTAACCGCGCCCAACCACCGTGCGATGTCTCACCCGAGCCAGCGATGGATGCGAGTGCCCAACGGGTACGTCCCACCGCCGCCCGGCAATGGCCCGGCTCAGGGCAGGGTGAACCCGTGGGTGACCACGTAGGACGTGCCCCGCGGCTGCTCAGCCGGGCGATTCGTCGGGGGTCGGCATCTCGGGGTTGGCCTGCTCGTCGGCGGGCGTCGCACCTTGGGGGCCGGCACCGGCTTCGTCGATGTCGGGCACGTCGTCCGCCTTCTCGTCCGTCCGGCCGGGCTCTCCCGGCGTTCGGTCCTCCGCGTCCCACGGGTCCTCCGCCCCGGCCTGCTGGTCGGGCATGTCGCGCGGCAGCGGCTCGTCGCTGTCCTCGAAGCCCTCCGGCCGGTATTCGTCACTCATCGCGTCTCCCTCGGGTGCGGCTCCGGAACGCTTCGCGGGTACCCAGGTGCGCAGCGCCGACACGGAACGGCGGGTACACGGGCACGGCAGCGCGGCGTGCACGACGGGCAGGACCCCCGGTCGGTGTGAGAGAAAAGAATCATGCGAGCCATCACGGTCAACCGTTACGGCGGCCCCGAGGTCCTGGAGTTCACCGACGTCGCCGATCCGAAGATCGCCCCCGATGCCGTTCTTGTTCGCGTCAAGGCCGCGGGGGTGAATCCGGTCGACTGGAAGATCGTCGCCGGGTATCTCGATCCGATCATGAACGTCCACTTCCCGCTCGTTCCGGGCTGGGACGTGTCGGGTGTCGTCGAGGCGGTCGGGCTCGACGCGACCGAGTTCTCGGTCGGTGACGAGGTCTACGGCTACGTCCGGAAGGACGAGGTGCAGCACGGCACCTTCGCCGAGCTGGTCGCAGCGCCTGTCCGCACCCTGGCCCACAAGCCGGCTTCCCTGGACTGGCGGCAGGCGGCGGGGCTGCCGCTCGCGGGACTCACCGCCCTCCAGTCGCTCGCCCGAATCGGCGTCACGGGGCAGGACACGGTCCTGGTGCACGCCGCGTCCGGCGGCGTGGGCTCGTTCGCCGTTCAGATCGCCGCGGCGCAGGGGGCCCGTGTCATCGGCACGGCCAGCGAACGCAACCACGACTTCCTGCGGTCCCTGGGGGCCGAGCCCGTCGTCTACGGAGACGGTCTGGCCGAACGCGTCCGCGAGTCGGCCCCCGACGGCATCACCGCGGCCGTCGACTACATCGGTGGCGATGCGGTCGAAGTCTCCCAGCAGTTGCTCACCGATCCTTCGCGTGTCGCGTCCATCGTCGACGCCTCCGTGACGCAGCGCGGCGGGCACCATGTGTGGGTCCGGCCCAGTAGCGACGGTCTCGCCGAGCTGGGACGGCTGGCCGACTCGGGTGCGCTCACCGTGAACATCGACCGGGCGCTGCCCCTGGCTGAGGCGGCAGAGGCGTTCCGTGTCAGCCAGAGCGGCCGCACCCGGGGCAAGGTGGTTCTGGAGGTCTGAGCGGGACCGGAAGTGCCCCCGCTTCTATCCTTGGGTCATTGGCGCAATTGGTGATTTCGGCCGGTACGGCCGTCACCCGGGCGGCTGCCGGCATGAGCCCGAGGAGATCTGCCATGACCGAAGCGATCGATGCGACCGAGGCCGACCGGGCCCTCAAGGCCAAGCACCGGAAGATGTGGGCGCTCGGCGACTACCCGGCCCTGGCCGGTGACCTCATCGCCGACCTGGGTACGGCGCTGGTTGGGGCATGCGGAGTGAAGAGCGGCGAACGGGTGCTGGACGTCGCGGCCGGGACGGGCAATGCCGCGATCCCGGCCGCTCTGGCGGGCGCCGATGTCGTGGCGTCCGACCTCACGCCCGAGTTGCTGGAAACCGGTCGGAGCCAGGCCGAGAAGCAGGGCGCCGATCTGCGGTGGCGTGAGGCGGATGCGGAGGCGCTGCCGTTCGGCGACGGCGAGTTCGACACAGTCATGTCCTGCGTCGGCGTCATGTTCGCCCCGCATCATCAGGCCGCCGCCGACGAACTGGTGCGCGTCTGCCGACCGGGCGGAACGATCGGCCTGCTCAACTGGACGCCCGAGGGTTTCATCGGCCGCATGTTCGCCGTGATGAAGCCGTACGCGCCCCCGCCGCCGACGGGCGCGCAGCCTCCGCCTCTGTGGGGGAACGAGGAACACGTCCGCACACTTCTCGGCGACCGGGTGAGCGACGTCGACATGCGTCGGCAGACGGTGAAGGTGGACCACTTCGAGACACCGGAGGACTTCCGGGACTACTTCAAGGCCGTCTACGGTCCGACGATCGCCGCCTACCGGAACATCGCGGACTCCCCGGAACGGACGGCGGAGCTGGACCGGACCCTCGCCGACCTCGCCCGGCAGCAGGGCGACGGGACGGGCAGCCTCGCCATGGAGTGGGAGTACCTCCTGGTGACCGCCCGCCGGAGTGGCTGACCTCCCGCGCGAGGGCGGTACGAGGGGCGGTACACAGCCCCTCGCGGGTGTGCCCGGCGCTGCACGCGGGCGACCCCGCCGCGACGGGGGATGCGCGGCGGGGCCTGACTGGCGTATGCCCCAACCGCGCAGGTCCATGCATCGCCGGGTCCCACAGGTGTGCCATACGCAAAGCGCCGAGCCGCCGAAGCCGGCGCATCGGACTGCGACGAGCCGTCGGGCGCCGTGGCGCTGTCAGCCGCCCGAGGTCTTGCGGACGCAGGCGGCGACGACGTCCCGGAGACTGCCCGTCTGCTTCATCACGTCGCGCTGGAAAGTTGCTCCGTTACCGGCTGCCAGCAGCCAGGCGACGCCCTCCTCCGCCCGGGCCGTGTCGCCCGACGCGTCGAGGGCGTCCCGGACGTGGTCGAGCAGCGCGCGCACGACTTCTCCCGCGGGTCGCGGGCACATCGTGAGCGGGTGGATCAGCTGCTCGTCCAGGCCTGATCGGCCCGCCCGCCATGACGCCAGCCGCAGCAGGCCCACACCGTGCGGTACGGGCGGGGTACCGGCCCGCCATTCACGGGCCGCGGTCTCAACCAGACCCCGGACGAGCGTGGCCACGAGTACCGGCGTCGACGGGTCGAGCCCGACGTCCGCCACGCGGATCTCCACGGTCGGATACGAGTGGGAGAGCCGGGCGTCGAAATAGATCATGCCTTCGTCCCGCAGGGCGCCGGTCCCCACCATCGCGCGCACCTGCTCGTGATACCGGTCGGCGGAACCGAAGAGCTCGACCGGCCCGGCAGAGGGCCAGCGGCCCCAGACACGGCTGCGGTAGCTGCAGTAGCCGCTGTCCCGGCCCTGCCAGAAAGGGGAGTTCGCGCTGAGCGCCACCAGAACCGAGAGCCAGGGTCGGATCCGGTCGAGAACCGCGACGCCCTCCTCGTCCGACTCGACCGACACATGCACATGGCAGCCGCATGTGAGCTGTTCCTGCGTGGTCAGCCCGAACTGCTCCGCCATCCAGCCGTACCGGTCGCCCGCCGCCAGGGACGGACTCACCGGGAGGGGGGACGTCGCGAGCGCCGCGACCGCGGCGCCCAGGCGTTCGGCATGACGGGCGGCCTCTGCGCGCCAGCGAACGATCTCCTCCGTGAGATCGTCCATCGAGCTCTGCGGTCGCGTGGCGAACTCGAGCTGTTCGCGCTGCAGCTCCGACTCGAACACCTCCCGGCAGCCCCCGCCCTCCCGGCCGGCGGCGGCGAGTACCGCCGAGGACAGGGCACGCGGCTCACCCGACTCCGCATCCACGAGGAGAAGCTCCTCTTCGACGCCCACCGTGCGCATCACACCACTCTCCCTGCGACTGTCGAGTCGCGAACTCCGACGCTGGACCTCTTGTGCCCCGTCAGAAGGTGCCGATGCCTGCGTGGTGCGGCGACTCCTCCTATCGTGACGCCATGACGAAGATCGAAGCGGCCCGTACCGCTCTCGTGCTGATCGACCTCATGGACCGGATCGTGGCGTTGCCGCTCGAGCCCCGCAGCGGTGGTCAGGTCGTCGACCACGCGGGCCGCCTGGCCGACGCCTTCCGCGCCGCCGGAGGCACGGTGGTCCTGGTACGGGTCGAGCGCCCCGGCGTGGCCGAGCAGCCGCCGGGCAGCGGCCTCGTCGACGGGCTCACGAAGGAGGGCGACCTCGTGGTCGTGAAGCGCACCATCGGCGCGTTCCAGGGCACCGGACTGCATGAACAGCTTCAGGAACGGTCGGTCACGACGTTGGTGTTGGGCGGGATCGCGACCAATCTGGGCGTGGAGTCCACGGCTCGCGCCGCCGCCGACCAGGGGTACGACCTCTTCTTCGCCGAGGACGCGATGACGGCGTTCACCGCGGAGGAGCACAAGGCCGCGATCACGCTGAACTTCCCCCGGATCGGTGAAGTGGTCGACACGGCGACGGTTGTGGACCACCTCGAGAGATCCGCGGGCGGCCACCAGGGCGGCATTTGAGGTCCGTTTGCACCCGCACCCGGAGCACCGGAGGCTGGGCAGAAATGTCCGTACGGCAAGGAGGCGTGAGTCGTGCCTGAGCAGAACGACGAGGCCAGGGACCCAGGGGCGAAGCACCCGGAGCCGGATTTCCCGCGGCAGGAGCAGCAGCACCCGGGCTGGACCGGCCCCATGGATCCTCCGCCCGATCACGGCGAGGAAAGCTATCGGGGCAGTGGGCTGCTGCGGGATTTGAAGGCCGTACTGACGGGTGGCGACTCCGGAATCGGCCGGGCGGTCGCGCTCGCGTTCGCGCGCGAAGGCGCCGATGTCCTCTTCACCCACCTGCCGGAGGAAGAGGAAGAGGCCGGGCAGACACGGTCGCTGATCGAGGAGGCAGGACGCACAGCCGTGGCCGTGGCCTGCGACATCCGCGAAGAGGAACAGTGCCGGAAGGTGGTGGACCGCGCCGTCGCCGAGTTCGGGCGGATCGACATTCTGGTGAACAACGCCGCCTACCAGATGTCCCAGCCGGACGGCATCGGCGCCATCACCACGGAGCAGTTCGACCGCGTCATGCGCACCAACCTGTACGGCATGTTCTGGCTGTCGAAGATGTCTCTGCCCCACATGCCGAGGGGTGGCTGCGTCATCAATTCGACGTCGGTGCAGGCCTACAAGCCCAGTCCGCACCTCCTCGACTACGCCATGACGAAGGGCGCCATCGTCACCTTCACCCAGGGGCTCGCGCAGATGGTGGCGTCGGACGGGATCCGCGTCAACGCGGTTGCGCCCGGACCCGTTTGGACGCCGCTCATTCCCGCCACGATGCCGGACACGGCCGAGTTCGGGAAGCAGTCGCCGCTCGGCCGCCCCGCACAGCCGGCGGAGATGGCGCCCGCCTATGTGTTCCTCGCCTCTCCGCAGGCGAGCTACATCACCGCCGAGATCGTCAACGCGACGGGCGGGACACCACTGCCCTGAGGCTTCGCATCGACGACCGCCCTTGCCCCGCACCTGGTGTGAGCCGCTTCGGGGGGCGCGCCGGTGCGGGGGCGTCGGCGTCTGCATGTCGGACGGGCACGGCCGCTGACGTGTGCTCAGGCCAGCCGCTGACGTGCGCTCAGGCCCGCGTGCCGGGTCGCCTCTGGTCCAGGGCCTCGGCCGGCGGCCTGAGCGCCGCATAGACGCCGGCGCAGGCCGCGAGCACCATCACGCATCCGGCGAAGACCAGCCCCGCTGTCCGCAACCCCCACCCCTGCGCCAGGGCCCCCACCCCGACCACGGGAAGCGAGATGCCGGTGTAGGCGACGACGAAGAACGCCGAGATCGTGCCGCCGCGGTGCTCCGCCGGTGCCGCGTTGCCGACGAGCGAGAGCGCCGCCCGGAACGCGAGGCCCTGGCCCGTTCCCCCGCAGAGCGCGCCCGCCACGAGGAGGGGGAGCGACTCCGTCAGCAAGGACGTGGCGACCACCAGAAGCCCGACGACGAGCACGCCGCAGCCTGCCGGGAGGGCGCGCCGGGCGCCGACACGTCCACTCAGGGTCTGTCCCGCGATGGAGGCGAGGAACACGGAGAACACCACCGCCCCCGATACAGCGAGGTTGTGCACGTCCAGCGTCCTCGCGACGAAGCTGGGAGCGACGGCCGTGAACAGGCCCAGCAGCGCGAAACCCGCGAATGCCGCCACGGACGCGGGCACGAACACCCCCTTCACCTCGTCCGGCACGGCGACGCCCTGCGGCTTCAGGCGCGCCCACCGCTTCGGCTGCTCCACGGTCTCCGGCAGGACGAGAATGAGCAGGGTCGCCACGGCGAGCAGGGCGAGGTGGACCAGGAACGTCAGCGCGAGGGGCCACACGGCGTACTGTGCGAGGAATCCGGCCAGCAGCGGCCCGCAACCGAGACCGCCCATGTTCGCCGCCGTGGCCGCGAATCCGGCTCGCGCCTTCTGCCCCGGCCCGGCCAGCTCGATGACGGCCGCCGTGGCCGCGCCGCTCAGCAGTCCGGCCGCGAAACCGGAGAACAGCCGGCCGGCGAAGAGCAGGGGCAGGCCGTGCTCCAGAAGGAAGCACGCGGCGCTCGCTGCCGAGAACCCCATCGCGCACAGCAGCACGGGGCGGCGCCCCACTTCGTCGGAGTAGTTGCCCGCCACCAGCAGCACGGTGATGACGGCGACGGCGTACACGGCGAAGACCACCGTCACCATCAGCTCCGAGAAGCCGATCTCCTGCTGGTAGAGCCCGTACAGCGGGGTGGGCAGCGTCGTCCCGGCCATACCGATGGCGAAGACCAGGGCGGCGGCGAAGTAGCCGGGACGTCGGCCTGCGCCACTGCGAACGATCATGCAGGTCAGCCTACGAGCCCGGCCTTGGCCGCGCTCAGCACCGCGCGGGAGCCGCCGCGGCCCCGTGGACGACCAGGCTCCCGCGGGTCACGTCAGCTCAGGACCTCCAGCAGGCGTGCCACCTCCGCGGCAACGGCGTCACGGGCGGGGCCGAGGTACTTGCGGGGGTCCGCGGCATCGGGGTGGGAGTCGAGGTACGTGCGTGCGGCCCGGGTGAACGCCTTGTTGAGGTGCGTGGAGATGTTGACCTTCGTCATGCCCGCCTCGATCGCCTTGATGAGGCCGGCGTCCCCCACACCGGAGGAGCCGTGCAGCACGAGCGGGACGCTGACGGCGTCGCGCAGCCGCGAGATGAGCGCGAAGTCGAGTACCGCGTCCCGGGTGAGCATGGCGTGGGAGCTGCCCACGGCCACGGCAAGCGCGTCGACGGCCGTGGCGTCGACGAACTCCCGTGCCTCGTCGGGGTCGGTGCGCACGCCGGGAGCGTGGGCCCCGTCCTTGCCGCCGACCTCGCCCAGTTCGGCCTCCACGTAGACGTTCCGCGCGTGGCAGTAGGCGGTGATCTCGCGCGTGGCCGCCACGTTCTCGTCGTAGCGGAGCTTCGAGGCGTCGAACATGACCGAGGTGAAGCCGAGTTCGACGGCCTGCCGCACGAGGTCGGCGGACTCGGCGTGGTCGAGGTGGACGGCGACGGGGGCGCTCGACGCGCGTGCGATCGCGAGCGTCGCCAGCCCGATCGGTTCGAGCGCCCCGTGGTAGCGGGCGGTGTTCTCACTGACCTGCAGGATCACGGGCCGTCCCGCGGCCTCCGCACCGGCGACGATGGCCTCGGCGTGCTCGAGCTGCACGACGTTGAACGCCCCGACGCCCGCACCGCCTTCGGCTGCGGAACGGACGATGTCGTCAGTGGGCGAGAGGGGCATGGAGTTCCTCCACGGATACGGTCGTACGGAAACGGTGGTAGGTGCCCGGGTCGATGTCGCCGGCCATGGGACAGGGGACGGCGGCAGCCGACAGCGCCACCGCCTCGCGCAGAACCTCCGGCCACGGCGCTCCTGCCGCGAGCCCGGCGGCGAGCGCCGCGACACATGCGTCCCCGGCCCCGGTGGGGTTGCCGGCGAGTTGTTCGGGCGGCACGGCGCGCCAGGTACCCGCGCCGGTGACCGCGTGGAGGCCGTCGGCACCCGACGAAGCCACGACGGCGCGGGCCCCCAGGACGCGCAGCTCCGCCGCGGCCGCCGCCACGTCCTCGCGGCCGGTCACGGCGGTGAGTTCGGCGGCGTTGGGCTTGACCACGTCCGGGCCGGCGCCGAGGGCGTCGAGCAGGGCGGGGCCACTGGTGTCCACGACGGTGGCGGCGCCCGCCGCCCCTGCCGTCCGGACAAGCGTGGCGTACGCGTCGGGCGGCAGGCCCGGCGGCAGGCTGCCGGAGAGCACGACGACGGCGACACCACGCAGCAGGGACGCGAAGTGTGCCGTGAAGGACTCCCACTCGGCGGGTTCCACCTGGGGGCCGGTCTCGTTGAACACGGTGGCGTCGCCGTCGTCGTGGGAGACGACGGTCAGCGTCCGCCGTGAGTCGCCCGCGATGGGCAGGAGTTCGTCGCGCAGTCCCGCGGTGCGCAGTTCGTCGCGCAGGACAGTGCCGGTCGGTCCACCCGCGAGTCCGGTGACAGCGACCGGATGCCCCCGCGCGGCGAGGACGCGGGCGACGTTGATTCCCTTGCCGCCGGCACGCTCGTAGGTGGAGTCGACGCGGTGCGAAGTGCGGGGCAGGAGGCTGTCGACGCCGTACGTGACGTCGAGGGCCGCATTGAGGGTGACGGTGAGGATCACGGGTTCAGGCCCCCGTCCTGTCGGCCCGCTCCGGTCGGAGCGCACCGTCGGCACCGTCCACCGCGCGCCAGGCGGCGAGGCCCGCGCCCAGGCAGCCGGCCTCGTCACCGAGTGCGGCCCGTACGAGAGCGGGCTGCCGCTGGAACGTCAGGCGCGCGGTCAGCCGGGCACGGACCGGGTCGAGCAGCAGGTCGCCGGCCTCCGCGAGGCCGCCGCCGACCACGATCACCTCTGGGGCGAGCAGCGTCGTGACCGTCGCCAGGGCCGAGGCCAGCGCGTCGGCCGCCCGGTCCCAGACTGCCCGGGCGTCGGCGTCGCCCTGCGCCACCAGCGCGGCGACGGCGGCCGCTCCGTCCGCAGGGCGGCCGGACCGTGCGGTGAAGGCGGCGGCGATCGCGGACGCGGACGCCACCGTCTCCAGGCAGCCCAGGCCGCCGCAGCCGCAGGGATCACCGCCGGGTTGGACGACGACATGGCCGAGCTCGCCCGCGTATCCGTCGGCCCTGACGGGCCGTCCGTCGCAGATGACGGCGGCGGCGATGCCGGTGCCGATGGCGACGAAGAGCACGTTGCGGGCGCCGCGGGCCGCGCCGAGGGAGCATTCGGCGGCCCCGCCGGCGCGGACGTCGTGCCCAAGGGTGACGGGCAGTCGGGTGCGTGCTTCGAGGACGTCGGCCAGGGGAAGGCCGCGCCAGCCGATGTTGGCCGAGTGGACGGCGGTGCGGAGTTCCTCGGCGACGACTCCGGGCACCACGACCCCCGCCCGGTGGACACCTCGTCCCCGGGCGGCGGCCTCGCGGGCGAGCCTCTGCACGGTGGCCGTGATCTCGTCGACCACGGCCTCCGGGCCCAGGGCTCTCGGCGTCGGACGGCGCAGGGTCACCAGGGGGACCAGGCCGCGGTCCAGGAGCGCGCCCTTCATTGCGGTGCCGCCGACGTCGAGGGCGATCACACACCCGGGGTCGTCATGGTCCTCAGGCATGGCTGTTCTCGAGGACGACGGACCGGGTGAGGTTGCGCGGCCGGTCGGGGTTGTGGCCGCGGGACTCCGCGAGCACGACCGCGAGGCGCTGGGCGCGGACGAGGTCGGCGAGCGGGTCCAGGTGACCCGCGGCGTTCTGCGACTCGGCGACGAGCGTGCCGCCGACGCGGGCGACATCGTCCGCGAGGCCCTGCGGAAGCGTGCCGAACGCCCAGGCCACCCGCCCGGGGCCGGTGATGCTGATGGGGCCGTGGCGGTACTCCATGGCCGGGTAGGCCTCGGTCCATGCCCCGGCGGCCTCGCGCATCTTCAGTCCGGCCTCCAGCGCCAGACCGCAGGTCCAACCGGTGCCGAGGAAGGTGAACTGCTCGGCGCCGCACACAGCGGCGTCGAGGGGCTCGGCGACGGCCCGTTCGGCGTCCTGGATCGCCCGGTCGAGGGGGCGCACCCCGCACGGCAGGGCGCCCTCCGCCTCGAGGTGGGCGCGCAGCAGTGCGAGGTTGGCGGTGGCGAAACGCGTCTGGACCACGGACTCCTCGTCCGCGAAGTCCAGTACGGCCACGGCGTCGGCCGCCTCCATGACGGGTGTCGCCGGGTCGGCGGTGATCGCGCCGGTGGGGACGGTGCCCTTCACCCGCCGGAGCAGGTCCAGGACTTCGGTGGTGGTGCCGGACCGGGTGATGGCGAGGATCCGGTCGTAGCCGCGGCCGTGCGGGAACTCGGAGGCGGCGAAGGCGTCGGTCTCGCCGTGCCCGCCGGTCTCGCGCAGGACGGCGTAGGACTGCGCCATGAACCAGGAGGTTCCGCAGCCGATCACGGCGACGCGTTCGCCCCGGCGGGGCAGGGCTGCGGTGTGCTGGGGCAGCGAGCGGGCCGCCTGCCGCCAGACGGCGGGCTGGGAGGCGATCTCGACCGAGGTGCGGGAGGGACCTGTGCTGGACAAAGTGATGAACTCCTCTGGATGGCTCTGACGGTGCGGCGCAGGACCGGTTTACTTCACGGAACCGGCGGTCAGTCCGGACACCACCTGGCGTTCGATGAAGGCGAACAGCACCACCACGGGAACGATCGCTATCACGGAGCCTGCGAACAGGTAGTTCCACTGGACGGTGTAGTTGCCGATGAAGCTGTTGATGCCGACGGTCAGCGGCTGACTCTCGGGAATCGTGGACAGCGTCAGGCCCATGACGAACTCGTTCCACGCGGCGATGAAGGTGAAGATCACCGCGGTCACCACGCCGGGCATGGCCAGGGGCAGGGTGACCCGGAACAGCGCGCCCGCCCGGCCCAGTCCGTCGATCATGGCCGCCTCCTCCAGCTGCACCGGTATGGAGGAGAAGTAGGCGGTGAGGATCCAGATCGCGAACGCCAGGTTGAAGGCGGCGTTGCACAGGATCAGGGTCCATACCGAGTTGAGCATGTCGAGCTGGTAGAACTCGCGGTAGAGGCCGACCAGCAGCGAGGTGGGCTGGAACATCTGGGTGATGAGCACCAGCAGCAGGAACAGCTTCCGGCCACGGTAGGTGACCCGGGCCGTGTAGTAGGCGGCGGGCACCGCGACCAGCAGCACCAGCAGCGTCGATCCGCCGGCCACCAGCAGGGTGACCCGCAGGTTGGAGCCGAGGTTCGAGTCGCGCCAGACGTTGATGAAGTTCGACCAGGCGAACTCGCTGGGCAGATAGGTGGGGTCACGCAGTTCGTTCGCGGGACGGAGCGCGGTGATGACCATCTCCGCGTACGGCAGCAGGAACACGGCGGCGATCAGCCAGGCCACCGAGGCGATGACCACCGTGCGGGGCCGCAGCCGCCTCTTCTGCTTCCGCACGGGCTCTGCCTGTGCCCTTTCGTTGCGGGAGAGCCCGGTGGCCGGGGCGACCGCGGACCCGATCGTCTGCTGGGCCATCAGGCGTCCTCCTCGTTCCAGCGGCTGACCTTCAGGAAGACGGCCACCATGGCGACGACCAGGGCGAAGTTGACGACGGACATGGCCGCGGACTCGCCGATGTCGGAGCTCTTGAGCTGGTACATGAACACGGTGGTGGTCGCGGTGTCGCTGTCGGGGCCGCCCCGGGTCATACCCCAGATGACGGGGAAGGAGTTGAAGACGTTGATCAGGTTGATGACCACGCCGACGAGGAACGCGGGCCGCAGCAGCGGCAGGGTGATCCGGCGGTAGGTCTGCCAGGTGCCGGCGCCGTCGACCCTCGCGGCCTCGTAGACCTCGCCGGGAACGGTCTGGAGACCGGCGAGGAGGGTGTACGTGGTGAAGGGCAGCGAGACGAAGACCGCGACGAACATCATCCAGGGCCATGCCGTCGCCGGATCGCCCAGCCAGTCCTTGGGTCCTTCGATCAGCCCGAGGTCGGTCATGACGGTGTTCAGCACGCCGGCAGTCTGGTTGAGCATCCACTTGAAGCCGATGGCGGTCATCAGCACGGACGCGGCCCAGGGGGCGATCAGCGCCCAGCGGGTCAGCCGCCGGCCGGGGAACTGCTGGTTGAACAGCTGGGCCAGGGCGAGGGACAGCACCATGGTGAGCAGGACGACGCCGAGGGTCCAGACCACCGTGGCGGTGATCACGGAGCCGAGGCCCGGTTCCTCGAACAGTTGCTTGTACTTGTCGAAGCCGGCCGAGCCCCGGACGAAGCCGCTGACGCTGATCTTCAGGAACGAGGTGCGGACCATCTCGTAGACGGGCCAGAGTACGACGAGGACGATGAGCAGGACGGCGGGGCCGATCCACGGCAGCGGTCCGAGCCTGCCGAGACCGGAACGACGGCCCGTCCGGGTGCCCCTGACGGGCCGTCGGCCGCCGGTGGTGGCGGTGTTGGTGGACACGGGTGTGCCTTCCGTATGTCTGCTGCTACTGGTCGGCGACGGCCTGCTCGGCCTTCTTCTGCAGCTCGCCGAGCACGTTCGCCGCGTTCCCGCTCACCGCGGTGCCGCCGCTCTTCTTGATCTCGGCGGAGACGGCGTCCCAGGTGGTGTCCCCGAGCGGGTAGAAGGAGGCCTTGGGCAGCAGCTCGAAGAACGGCTCCAGGTCCTTGTGCTTCCCGCTGCCCGTCATCTCCTCGAGGGTGTCCTCGGTGACCGGCATCAGGTTGTACATCTCGTCGAACTTCAGCGTGTTCTCCTTCGAGTACGCGAAGTCGAGGAACTTCTTGATCTCGTCCTTGTGGCCGCTGTCCTTGAAGGCCATCATCCAGTCGGCGACACCCAGGGTGGAGTCGAGCGAGCCGGACTTGCCGGGGATGGGCGCCACGCCGTAGTCGACCTTGCCGTCCTTGGACATCTGGATCAGAGACGGATGGCCGTTGAGCATGCCGGCCTTGCCGGCGGCGAAGTCGGCGAAGGCGGTCTTCCGGTCGGTGGTCGCGGGGTTGGCGTAGGTGAGACCGGGCTCGACCAGGTTGGACTTCAGCCAGTCGAAGGTCTCGACGTTGGCCTTGCTGTCCAGGGTGTACTTGCCGTCGGCGTCGGTGTAGCCGCCGCCGTTGCCCAGCTCCCAGATCAGGGTCTCGCCCTGCGCCTCCTCGGGTCCGAGAGGCAGTGCGTACGGAGTGATGCCCGGAGTCTTCGCCTTGATCTTCTCCGCGGCCGCCTTCACCTCGTCCCAGGTCTTCGGGGCCTCGGTGATGCCGGCGTCGGCGAGGATCTTCTTGTTGTAGAAGAGCGCGCGCGCCGAGGAGACGAAGGGTATGCCGTACTGGACGCCGTCGACCTCGCCGGCCTGGGCGAAGCTGTCGATGAGGTTGGCCCGGGTCTGCTCGGACAGGACCTCGTCGGCCTTGTAGAGCAGGTCGTCGGAGACCTTGTCGGCGTAGCCGCCGGTCTGCAGGACGTCGGGCAGGTTGCCGCTCTGGATCATCGTCTTGACCTGCGAGTCGATGTCGTTCCAATTGATGACCTGGACATCGATCTTGATCTTCGGGTTGTCGGCCTCGAACCGCTTCGCGACGTCCTTCCAGTAGACCGTGGAGCTGTTCGCCGCCTTGTCGCCGTAGTCGGCCGCGACCAGCTTGAGGGTCACGGTGCCATCCGCCGACGCACCGCCGCCTCCACCGCCGCACGCGGTGAGGGCGAGCGCACCGATCACGCAGGCCGCCGAGAAACCGAGCATTCGCTTGTTCACTGCCTCCACCACCTTCTTGCATGAAGCTGCGCAATCTGCGGGCATTTCAAGCAGTTGCGAGCACCTCTCTTGTCGCGCAGTATTCAGCAGCAATGCGCCCTGGTCCAGGGGTCGTTATGTGAACGTTGCCAAAGTTTGCCTGCGCGAGGCATGCGTGGACCTGATTCATGGGTCACGGATACGATCACCTTCACGCATACGCCTGCCCCTGGCTGGAGCGCGCGCCGCCCCGTCCCATAGCGTGTCGAAAGCGCAGGACGATGCCCGAAGGAGTCCGACACATGTCCAAGCACGAGCGGTGGAGCAAGCTGCTGGAGCTGCTGGCCGAGGAGGGCAGGCTGGACGTCGAGGAGGCCGCGACGACGCTCGAGGTGTCGCCGGCGACCATCCGGCGGGATCTCGACGAGCTCGCCGAGCAGCAGATGCTCGTACGCACCCGGGGCGGAGCCATTGCCCACGGTGTCTCCTACGAACTGCCCCTGCGCTACAAGTCCTCACGGCACGCCTCCGAAAAGCAGCGCATCGCCGCGGCCGTCGCCGAGCTGATCGGCGAAGGAGAGGTCGTGGGTCTCAACGGAGGCACCACCACGACCGAGGTGGCGAGGGCGCTGGCGCTGCGCACGGGCGGCAGCGGTCGGCGGGAGTCATCGGAGACGTCGGGGCCCGCGCTCACCGTCGTCACCAACGCGCTCAACATCGCAGGCGAGCTCGCCGTGCGCCCCCAGATCAAGATCGTCGTCACCGGCGGTGTGGCTCGCCCGCAGACGTACGAGCTGGTCGGACCGCTGACCGTGGGCGTGCTGAACGAGGTCGTGCTGGACGTCGCCGTGCTCGGTGTCGACGGCGTCGACCCGCAGCTGGGCCTGATGACCCACCAGGAGGACGAGGCCAGCATCAGCCGGCTGTTCGCCGAGCGCGCGCGTCGCGTCGTGGTCGTCACCGACTCGTCCAAGATGGGCAAGCGCGCCTTCGCCCGGATCTGCGGACTGGATCGCATCGATGTGCTGGTCACCGACTCCGCCCTCCCCTCCGACATGGCGGCGCGCCTGACGGAAGCGGGCATCAAGGTCATGGCGGTCTGAGCGCTGCGAGGCCTTCGGGAGCGGCTCGAAGCGGCGACGGGAGCCGCCCCCGGACCGAGGAGCAGTCCGGAGGCGGCTGTCGCGGATCACGCTCGCGCGAACGGCATCAGGAGGCGATGGCCATGTCGAAGACATGGATGCTGCCGTTGCCCGGCAGGACCACGAAGTCCACCTGCTTGGTCGCGTCGATCGGGATCGAGTGGGCGAAGACGCGATAGGCGATGCCCGCGTTTCCGTACCCGCTCGGACGGTTGCGGCCGTCGGACGACGCGACCAGCGTCGCGCCGTGGGCGTCGGCGGGGTCGAACGACCAGTTGGGGAAGCCGAACGAACCCTTGGTCGACGTGCCGTCCTTGTAGTGGACGGTGGCACTTCCCGTCGCGCCGCTGCCGACGCCCGAGCCCAGGAAGACGAGCTTGCTGCCCTGACCGCTCAAGGTGACGGCCTGTCCGGCGCTCGACACGTTGTCCTTGGTGCCGCTCGGCACGTCCGGCCAGGTCAGCTTCGCACCGAGGGCGGTCACGGACGCACCGCGGCTCAGTCCGGCCGCCGCGAGCTTCTGCGCGGAGAAGCTGTTGCCCTCCCCGTCGTAGTCGCCCGGCGCGGTGTTGCTCTCGTCGGTGATCGCGACACTGTTGTAGGCGGCCGCGAGGTTCGCCACGGGCTCGCCCGTGCGCTGGGACCGGGTGCCCGTGGCCGACCCGGCGCCGTCACCGCCCTTGTACGTCGCGGTCGCGGTGAACGTCCGGACGGTGAACCCCGGGCGCTCTTCCGGCACCTGGATCCTGAACTCGGTCTCGACGGACCGGCCCTTGGCCAGGGCACCGTCCACGCTGCGCTCGGCGGGCTGCACGGCCCAGCCCACCGGTCCGGCGAACGACACCTTCAAGGACCGCATCCGGTCGGGGCCGGCGTTCTTGACGGTCACCTTGACCGCCGAGATGGCCGGCCCCTCGAGGTCGACCGGCGAAATGGTCACTTCGGTCTTCGCGGCGACGGGCGCCGGTTCCGGTTCGGCCGCGACCGCCTGCGCGGGGACCAGGAGCACCACCCCTGCCGCGGCCGTGGCTCTGAGCGTTCTGATCAGTCGGGCTGGTCTCACTGTCCGTCTCCTTCGCGTGCGGGCTGCTTAGTCAGGCGACCGGGGGCATCTCGGACGTGCGCGAGTCCAGGCCCATCCGCAAATTGACCCAGGAGCCCCGGGTGAAGTCGGGGATCTCGACCGGTCGGCCGCCTGCGGCGAGGGACTTGACGCTGAGCGGCACGGGAGAGCACCACGCGGCCGAGTCGTAGACGTCGATGTCCGGGACCTGGCCGGAACGCATCAGCTGGACGGTGCGCCACTGCAGGACGTAGTCCATGCCGCCGTGGCCGCCGTTGTTGGCCGCGTCGTCACCGATCTTCTCCCACAGCCAGTGGTCGAACTCCTTGCGGTAGGCGTCGAAGTCGCGCCAGGCGTGACCGCTGTGGTCCGGCTCGACGTAGATACGGCCGCCGGTCGTGGAGGTGCCCGCGTAGTCCTCGAAGATGCCGCGGCTGCCGGCGAGGCTGTTGATACGGCTGTACGGGCGCGGCGAGCTGACGTCGTGCTCGGCACGGATGACCCGGCCCTTGGCGGTGTCGATCATGCAGGTGACGAGGTCGCCGTTGACGTAGGTCTCCTTCCACGAGGGGTGCGACTTCGGCACGAAGCGCTCGCGGTAGTCGGCGAGACCCTTCGGCTCGGTGGCGGTGGCCCGCAGCACCGCCATCCGGTCGCCCCGGTTGATGTCCATCGCGGCGGCGATCGGGGCCAGCCCGTGCATGGGGTAGAAGGACGCGGTGCTGCGGGTGTGCCAGAGCCGGCGCCAGGCGTCGGTGTAGTACGTGTCGGAGAACAGCAGCGCGCGCAGGTCGTGCAGGTAGCCGCCGTGGCCGTTGGTGACTTCGCCGAACAGGCCCTCGTGCGCCATCTTGAGCATGGCGAGCTCGTTGCGGCCGTAGCTGCAGTTCTCGGCCAGCATGAGGTGACGGCGCGTGCGCTCGGAGGTGTCGACGAGGTCCCACAGCTCGTCGAGCTCGGTGGCGACGGGCAGTTCGACGATGACGTGCTTGCCCGCCAGCATCGCGGCCCTGCCCTGCTGGTAGTGGAACTCCCAGGGCGTGGCGATGTAGACGAGGTCGATGTCGTCCCGCTTCAGCATCTGCGCGAACGACTCGTCCGAGCCTCCGTACTCCGCGGGGCGCGGCTTGCCCTTGGCGACGAGCCGGTCCGCGGTGCGCTTGGCGCGGTCCGCCCTGATGTCGCAGACGGCGGTGACCGTGCAGCCGGGGACGGCGGACCATCCCTCGGACATGCCCGAGCCCCTGTTGCCGAGACCGATGACGCCGACGCGGACGGTCCGGTACGCGTCGTACGGCACGTTGATCATGGACTTCTGGCCGGGCCGACGTCGCGGCGCGGAGGCCGGCACGGCACCGACTTGGGCGGCCGGGGCAGCCTGGGCCGCGCCGGCACCGGCTGCGAGCGTCGCTCCGGTGGCCAGAGCTCCTCCCAGAAGCAGACGGCGTGATACTGCGGGGATTTCGGGCATGAGGGAACGCTCCTCGGTCCGTGATCGGCATCACTGGCGGTCAAGACTCTGGCGGGATGAACACTGACGTGTCAATAGATGTTCATTAGGACCACATTACGAACAAGAACAAGCATCTCTCGCGAAGGGCCGGGGCGTGGGCACACGCCGCGGATCCGCGCCCCCTGGCACGGGCGTCCGGGGGTGGCGCGGCCCTTGTGACGCTCCCTCAACTTTGTCCAGACACAGGCGAAGTCGCTCCGAAGTGCCATCACTTCCTCATCGCACGTACGAAGTTTGTACTCAGTGATGACGAAGTATGGACACCGTAAGCAAAAGCCTCCTAGGGTGTGCGACGCACTCGTCCGAGCCTCAGGTTTCCGCGAACCGCTCGTCGACCCCCGGATCGAAGATCGTCCGATCGCACGCCCGCGTTGTGGCCACGTTCCACCGTCATGTGCTCCCGCCCAGGGAGCCTGGGAGGATGCATGAATCCACGGCTGCACCACCGACTTCGCAGACGAGTGACCGGCCTCGTCGTCGCCTCGTTCCTTGCCGGCTGTTTCACTTCCGCATCTGCCTCCGCCGCACCGAGCACCGCCGAGGAGCTGCCGCCGCAGGAGCCCGGTGTCACCCTGCGGGTCTTCGACATACAGGCCGCAATGAGCAAGATCTGCGTCCTCAAGCCCGGACAGACCCCGAACGTCGACAAGTTGATGCCCACCGTCGACTGGAGCTCGGCCGACGACTTCGGCATGGGGGACAACTTCGTGTCCCAGGTGACAGCGAACATCGACGTCCCTGAAGACGGCGGCTACACCTTCCGGCTGACCAGCGACGACGGCTCACGCCTGCTCATCGACGACAAGCCGGTCATCGACCACGACGGCCTCCACGGCGCAGAGCCCAAGGACGGCAGCGTCAACCTGACCGCTGGTCATCATGGACTGCGTATCGACCACTTCGACCGGACCGGCGGCCAGCAGATCACCCTGGCCTGGAAACCTCCGGGCGCCTCCGACTTCTCCCTCGTACCGAACTCGGTCCTCAGCACCGACGCCGGCGTCGTACGTGTGACCGCACCAGGCCGCAAGGAGTGTGAGAGCGGCACCGACGCTCCCGGCGACGGCCTGCCCCTCACCGGCGTTCATCCGAACTACGACCTGACCGACCTCCGGCCGGCCGGTTTCGAGCCGCAGATCTCCGCGATGGACTGGCTGCCGGACGGCCGGCTGGCCGTGACCACCTGGGGCGGCTCCGAGAACACCAAGGGCGAGGTCTACCTGCTCGGCAACGTCACGGGAAACACCGGCCCCGGCAAGGTGACGGTCAAGAAGGTGGCGAGCGGCCTCAAGGAACCGATGGGCATCAAAGCCCTCGACGGCAAGCTGTACGTGTCGCAGAAGCACGAGCTGACCGAACTCGACGACACCGACGGCGACGACGTCGTCGATGAGCAGCGGACCGTGGCGACCTGGCCCTTCGGCGGCAACTTCCACGAGTTCGCCTTCGGCCTGCTGTACCGCGACGGATACTTCTACCTCAACCTCTCCGTCGCGATCAACTACGGCGGCGCGACGACCGACCCGCAGCCCGCGAAGAACCGCGGCACCACCATCAAGGTGAACAGGAAGACCGGCAAGGTCTCCTACGTCGCGGGCGGTCTGCGCACCCCCAACGGCATCGGCTGGGGACCCGGCGGCGACATCTTCGTCACCGACAACCAGGGCGGCTGGCTGCCGGCCTCCAAGCTGGTGCGCATCAAGCAGGACCGGTTCTTCAACCACTACACCAACCCGGACGGGCCGTTCGACGCGAATCCGGTCACCGAGCCGGTTCTGTGGCTGCCGCAGAACGAGATCGCGAACTCGCCCAGCACGCCGCTCCACCTCGCCAAGGGCCCGTTCGCCGGTCAGATGCTGTTCGGCGACGTCACCTACGGTGGACTGCAGCGCGCTTTCCTGGAGAAGGTCAAGGGTCGGGACCAGGGCGCGGTCTTCCGGCACATCCAGGGGCTCGAAGCGGGCGTGAGCAGGATCAGCAAGGGCCCCGACGGCGCGATCTACGCCGGTGGTCTGGGTGCCGGCGGAAACTGGGGCCAGGAGGGCAAGCTCACCCACGGCCTGCAGAAACTGACGCCGAACGGCGGCAACGCCTTCGACATCCTGGCGATGCGTGCGAAGCGGAACGGCTTCGAGCTGGAGTACACCCAGCCGCTGTCGCAGGCCACGGCCGACAAGCTGGCCGCCCGTTACCAGGTCAAGCAGTGGCGTTACGTCCCCACGCCCTCCTACGGCGGTCCCAAGGTCGACGAGGAGACCCTCGCCGTACGGTCGGCCCGGCTGTCCGCCGACCGCAAGAAGGTCACGCTCGACATCGTCGGTCTGAAACCGGACCGGGTGGTGCATGTGCGCTCGCCGCGCCCCTTCAGCTCCGCCGACGGCGAGTCGTTGTGGAGCACCGAGGCCTGGTACACGCTGAACGCCATGCCCGGCAAGCAGCCGTCGACCGCGCGGTACGAGGCGGAGGAGGCGGCACTCTCGGGCGGAGCGGGCACCGCCACCGAGCACGCCGGCTTCTCGGGCAGCGGATTCGTCGACGGATACGGGACCGAGGGCGCGACCACCACGTTCGACGTGAGCGTCGAAAAGGCCGGCACGTACGACGTCGGGCTGCGGTACGCCAACGGACCGAACCCGTTCACCGGCACCAAGTCCGTCAGCGTGTACGTCAACGGCGCCAAGGTGAAGCAGTCCGAGCTGCTCAGCACGGGTGCCTGGAACAGCTGGTCCACACGCACCGAGTCGCTGCCCCTGCGCGCCGGAAGGAACACCATCGCCTACCGCTACGACAGCGGCGACACCGGACACGTCAACCTCGACCTGATCAGCGTCCATGCACAAGGCAGCCGCATCGTCCTGTTCGACGGGGCGGACCGGGCGGCCTGGCAGCAGACGGACGGGCGCACCGCGCAATGGCCGCTGACGGACGGGGCGATGGAGGTCTGCTGCGGTGACGTGCGCACCAAGCAGGCGTTCGGCGACTTCAAGCTGCACGTCGAGTTCTGGCTGCCGGAGCTCCCCCCGGACGTCACCGGCCAGGACCGCGCCAACAGCGGGGTGTATCTGCAGGAACGATACGAGATCCAGATCCTGGACTCGTACGGCGACACCACACCTGCCAACAATGAGGCCGCCGCGATCTACCAGCAGAAGGCCGCGGATGTGAATGCCGCCAGGCCGCCGGGTACCTGGCAGACCTACGACATCACGTTCCGCGCGGCACGCTTCGACGACAGCGGCAAGAAGACCGACGACGCCCGGGTCACGGTGGTGTGGAACGGCACGACCGTCCACGACGACGTGGCCGTCACCGGCCCGACCGGTGCGGGCGCACCCGAGGGTCCGACGGCGGGCGCCATCCGTCTGCAGGACCACGGGAACAAGGTGCGGTACCGCAACATCTGGATCGAGCCCCTGAAGTCCTGAAGCGGGGCCAGCGGCGGCCGTCCCGGTCCTCCGGGGCGGCCGCCGTGCTGTGTGCCTGGCGAGCGTGTTCCGGATCACAGCACGTCCCGCCGGTCGGACGGAATGCCGTGACCACCGGAAAGGTTGACCAGCAGCATGCATTAAATGCATGTGCACATACTGTCTGGTACCTCGAGGAGCACCCCTGTGACCGTCACTGTTTCCTCCGCCTCCCGCGCGGCCGAGATCCTGTCCCGGCCCGTCACGCTGAACGGCCTGACCGTCCCGAATCGCATCGTGATGGCGCCGATGACGCGGATGTTCTCCCCGGGCGGCGTTCCCGGCGAGGACGTGGCGTCGTACTACGCCCGTCGCGCCGCCGCGGGTGTGGGCCTGATCGTCACCGAGGGCACCTACGTCGGCCACGAGTCGGCCGGGCAGAGCGACCGCGTGCCGAGGTTCCACGGGGAGGAGCAGCTGGCCGGATGGGCCAAGGTCGCCAACGCCGTTCATGCGGCGGGCGGCACGATCGTGCCGCAGCTGTGGCACATCGGCATGGTGCGCAAGCAGGGCGAGCCGCCCTACGCGGACGCCCCCGCCGTCGGCCCCTCCGGCATCCGCGTGGACGGCACCGAGGGCACGGGGAAGGCGATGACGCAGCGCGACCTGGACGACGTCATCCGCGCCTTCGCCGAGGCCGCCGCGGCCGCCGAGCGCATCGGCTTCGACGGGGTCGAACTGCACGGCGCCCACGGCTACCTTGTCGACCAGTTCCTGTGGGCGGGCACCAACCGCCGCACCGACGCCTACGGTGGTGACGCCGTGGCCCGTACGACGTTCGCGGCCGAGATCGTGGCCGCGGTCCGCGAGGCCGTGTCCCCCGGCTTCCCGGTGATCTTCCGCTATTCGCAGTGGAAGCAGGAGGCCTACGACGCGCGGCTCGCCGAGACCCCGGAGGAGCTGGAGGCGATCCTCGCCCCGCTCGCCGCGGCCGGCGTCGACGCCTTCCACGCCTCCACCCGCCGCTACTGGCTCCCCGAGTTCGAGGGCTCGGACCTGAACCTGGCGGGCTGGACCAAGAAGCTCACCGGCAGGCCCACCATCACCGTCGGCTCGGTCGGCCTCGACGGCGACTTCATCCGCAGCTTCATGGGCGAGGGCGCCCCGGTCCGGGGCATCGACGAGCTCCTCGACCGCCTGGAGCGCGACGAGTTCGACCTGGTCGCGGTCGGCCGCGCCCTGCTCCAGGACCCGGAGTGGGCGGCGAAGGTCCTGGGGAACCGGTTCGAGGACCTGAAGCAGTACGACGCGGCGGCGCTGAAGACGCTGAGCTAGGGTCTCGTCCGGAGCATGCCGGGCAAATCGGTGGACCGTCCGAATCGCTGCTGACGAGGGCCTCCGGTCGCGGAGTGGAGCTGTCCGGGAACCGATCCGGTGATCGCCCTCCTGGAAGGCACCTTCGTGCTCGCCCGCGCATCGCGCTCCACGACCCCGGTCCGCGATGCCGCACCCGCGGCGGCCGCCATCGACAGGGCCGCCGCGGACGGGCCGCCGGTCAGACCGTGAACTCCCTGATCACGGTGTTCCTGAAGACGGCGCTGCCGTCGACGGTGAACAGCGCGAGGCCGGTGTCGACCAAGTAGGGGAACGCCTCCATCGAGTGGGTGTACCGACCGTCGTCGAAGAAGACCTCGACGGTGGTGCGGTCCACCAGGATGCGCAGCCGCACCCGCTTGGCCGCCGCGTCGAAGGGGGTCCTGCTCTCCTGCCACTTCCCGGAGGTGTCCGGGTTGGCGACCTGGCGGCGGTTGACGAACGCGTAGTCGCTGTGGATGCCGGCGTCGATGTGGCGACTGCCGTCCCCCGACCTGCGCAACTGGACGCCGACTCCCAGGAGTTGGTCCCAGGTGACCTCGGTGGTCAGCTCGTAGGCGGTGCCGGAGTACTCCAGAGCCAGCTGCCCCTCGACCTGTACATCACCGAGGTTCACCGTGCGCGACACATGCTGGTCCAGGGCCGCCACCGGACGGGACGCCAGGTGGTACGCGCCGGACGAGCCGCGGTGCAGGGTGATCTCGCGGACGATCGAGTCGGTGCCGTTGAAGCCGTCGGAGTCGATGGTGGGGGTGGTGTTGGGGTAGTCCCAGTTGTTCATCCAGCCCATCGCATAGCGCACCGCCGGGTCGACGGCGCCGGCCGCGGAGCGTTTCTCCCAGGTGACGGCGCCGTACCAGTCGAAGCCGTGGTCGAGCCACTGCGGGTCGGCCGCGTCGGGCACGAAGGTGGTGCCGTCGAACGCGCCGGTCCAGTACGCGTAGGTGTTGGGGAGTCCGGCGGCCTTGCCGTTGGCGCTGACTCCGAGTACCCACTTCGGGGTGCCGTCCGCGGTCTCGAGGCTGAACAGGTCGGGGCATTCCAGGACGCCGATGCCCTCCTTGACGAAGCCTCCGGCGTACCTCCACTCCCTGAGGTTGTCGGAGTGGTAGAAGCCGATCTTGGTGTTCTCGGCGAGCGTCATCACCCAGCGGCCGCGTTCCTCGTCGCGGATCACCTTGGGGTCGCGGAAGTCCCTGACACCCGGGTTGGGGACGACGGGGTCGGTGCCGTCATGCGTGAAGGTGCGACCGCCGTCGGTCGAGTACCAGAGGTACTGCGCCTGCGTGTTGGCGCCCTCCACGGGCTCCTGGGTGGCGAGGACCACGACGGCGCCCGCGCCGAAGCCCGCGGTTCCCTCGGTGTCGACCACCGCGCTGCCGGACCAGACGTCACCGTTCGGTGTCGTGTCCTTCGGCACGGCGATCCCGCGGTCACGGAAGGAGACCAGGTCGGTGCTGGTGGCCAGGCGCCAGGCGGTGCCCGTGGTGGTTCCGCCGGCGAGGTAGTCGGCGTTGTAGAGGTAGTAGTAGTGGTACTCACCGTCGATCCAGATCGGACGCTGGGGGTCGTTCTTCCACTGGTCGGGCACGGTGAAGTGGTACTCGGCACGGTAACTCGCCCCGTCCTTGCCCTTCTTGCACCTCGCCCGGCCCGCCGGCGGGGCCGGGTCCGCCTGCACCGGCGCCACCGGCAGCGCCTGGAGCGCGGCGCCCACCGCACCCATCGCGCCGGCCCGGAACAGCATCCTCCTGTGCATTGAACGCATCGTCGACCATCCCTCTCGTGACAGCGGCTCACGTCGTGGGTCAGGACTGTAGACCTAACTCGTTAAAGGTCAACCCGTGCCGCACGTCTTGACAGTCCGTCGAGGGGTTCACATGATCTGCTGCAACCACTGGCTAACACGAGTTAGGCACCAGATGACCGACTCGAGACTCCCGCGCCGCGCCCTGCTGCGCTACGGCGGCTACGGCGCCGGGGCCGCCGCCCTCGCCGGCACCGCCGCAAGCTGGGCCCGCCTCACGGGCACCGACATACCCGGACGCGACGACGACGCTCTCGTCGTCGCCACCCTGGGCTCCGCCGTCGACCCGGCCGCGCAGCGCGTCCTGAGCGACGGCTTCCGCACCCTGCATCCCGGCATCAAGGTCCGGCTGCTGCCGGTCCAGGCCACCGACTGGTCGGACTTCTTCGCCAAGATCCTCACCCAGATCGCCGCGGGAACGGCCCCCGACGTCGTCTACGTCGCCACGGAGGGCGTCCAGCTCTTCGCGCAGCGGCTCGGCGTCGCCCTCGACGACCGGGTGAAGCGGGACGAGGACGAACTGCGCGAGTACTTCCGCGACGTCCATCCCTCACTGGTCGAGTCGATGATGTACGAGGGGAGCCTCTACCAGCTCCCCGTCGAGTTCAACGCGGCCGACATGTACCTCAACAGCGCCGTGCTCCGGCGGTCGGGAGCTCAGCTCCCCCCGTCGGGCTGGACGCGCGACGACTTCACCGCGCTGCTGCGCGACATGAAGCGCACCGGCGGCAGCGGCTTCACCCCGTACTTCTGGACCAACCGGCTCTGGGGCGGCGTCGTCCCCTGGCTGTTCGCCAACGACACCAACGTCCTCGCCGAGTCCAAGGCCCCGGGCGGCGACTGGCTCTGGAACGCCTTCTACCCGGCCGCCGAGCGACGCGGTCGGGGCGGTGGCTATCGCTGGACCACCCCGCAGGCCACGGCCGGGCGGGTCGAGGAGGTCTACGACTACCTGGCTTCCCTCATCCGCGACCGGCTCTGCTCACGGCCCGAGGGGGGCAGCGGCACCAATCTGGTGGGGGTCTTCTCCACCGGCCGGGTCGGTGTCACCCCCGCGGGCGGCTTCTGGGCGGGCGGGCTGCACACCGCGGGCATGGCACGCACCGGTTACGACGTGCAGTACTTCCCCCGCTGGCGTGCCCAGCGCCACCAGTTCGGGGCGGCGGGCTACGCGGTCCTGCGAACGTCCAAGAAGCAGGACGAGGCCTGGGAGTTCATCAAGTACTCGGTCCGCAAGGACGTACTGACCGAGCTGTTCCAGGCGAACCAGACCACCCCGGCCCGCCGTTCGATGGTCCACTCCGCCCGCTACGAGGACACGGGCCCGGCCAACTGGCGTGTCTTCTACGACACTCTCGACACCTTTCCCACGACCGGACCGATCCCCGCCCCGCCTCAGGTCGCCGAGGTCGAACAGCTGCTGCTCAAGCACACCGGCACCGCGCTGGGTGATCCGCGGGGCGTCCGTCCGGCACTGCGCCGGCTGCAGAACGATCTGGAGAAGGCCATGGAGCGTGCGTCATGACAGTCTCCTCCGCCGCCGGCGCCGCACACACCGAAGGACGGCAGGCCGCCGCCGCACAGGCCTCCCGGCACTCCCGGCGCTCCCGGGCACGTGATCGTGGCTCCCGCGTCCTGGCCGCGTTGTTCCTCGCGCCCACGGTCATCGGCATCCTGGTCTTCACCGTGGTGCCGATCGCCGGGTCGGTGGTCCTCAGCCTCTTCCACTGGGACGTCATCGACACTCCGCGCTTCGCCGGCGCCGCCAACTACCGCGAGGTGTTCACCGACGACACGGTGCTGGTGTCGTTCAGCAACACTCTGCTCTTCATGGTCGTCGCGGTGGCCCTCCAGCTGCTGCTCGCCCTGGTCCTCGCCCTGGCGCTATCCGACCGGCTTCCCGGCTGGCTGCGCTCTGCCTTCCGATCGGCCTTCTTCTTCCCGCTGATCCTGTCCGCCGCGTCCATCTCGGTGGTGATGAAGTACCTGTTCAACCAGGACTTCGGAGTGGTCAACTGGCTGCTCGGACACGTGGGCGTCGACCCTGTGCCGTGGCTGACCTCAGAGCATTCGGCCATGGCGGCCGTCATCCTGGTCTACGTCTGGCAGCAGTTCGGATTCTCGTTCCTGCTCTTCGTCGGGGGCCTCAACAACATCCCCAAGGAGATCCACGAAGCGGCCTCACTCGACGGAGCCTCAGGCCTGCGCAAACATCTCGCCGTCACCCTGCCGCTGCTCTCCCCCACCCTGCTGGTGGCCTCGGTGGTCGGCATCATCAACGCCCTCCAGGTCTTCGAGCAGCCGTACGTGCTGACCGACGGGGGGCCGGGCGACGCCACCCGCACCGTCGTGATGGTCATCTACCAGAGCGCGTTCGAGCAGCTGCGGTTCGGCACCGCGTCCGCGGTGGGTGTGCTGCTCTTCGTCCTGATCATGACGGTCACCGCCCTCCAGTTCCGGCTCAGCCGGCGTTTCGTCCACTACCAGTGAGCGGGTGATCTCCATGAACACAATGAAATACGGCCCGGCCTGGTGGGCGAGAATCGCCGGTCTCACGGCGGCGGCGCTGTTCACCCTCGGCCCGGTGGTGTGGACCGTGTCCACTTCCCTCCGGGCGCCGGCCGAGTCCTTCGACCTGCCGCCGCAGATCATCCCCCTCGCTGCGACCACGGCCGCTTACGAACAGGTCTTCGCACAGATCGACGTCTGGCTGCTCGCCCTCAACTCCACCCTGGTGACCGGTCTGATCGCGGTCGGTCAGATGATCACCGCGGGGCTGGCCGGATACGCCTTCGCCCGGCTGGAGTTCCGCTTCAAGAAGCCGCTGTTCGCCCTGGTCCTCGCGACCATGATGGTGCCGTTGCAGGTCACCATCGTGCCGGTGTTCCTGGTGCTGAAGTCGATGGGGCTGACCGACACACTGCTCGGTCTCATCGTCCCCGCGTGGCCCACCGCGTTCGGGACGTTCCTGATGCGCCAGTACTTCCTCGGAATGCCGAAGGACCTGGGCGAGGCAGCCATGATCGACGGTGCCCGGCCATGGCGGATCTTCCGCTCGGTGTACGCGCCGCTGGCCGCGCCGGGCCTCGCGATCGTCGGCGTGCTGGCGTTCAACTACCACTGGAACGAGTTCTTCCGGCCGTTGATCCTGGAGACCTCCACCCAGAACTTCACCCTGCCGCTCGGGCTGGTCTCCCTCCAGGGCAACCTCGGCACGGGCTCCATCTCCGTGGTCCTCGCCGGAGTGGTGCTGTCCATGATCCCCGCCGTCGCCGTCTTCGTCGTCGGCCAGCGCCCTCTGCGTGAGGGCATCACCTCCGCAGGAGTCAACCGGTGAACCAGGCAGTCCAGATGCCCCAGGCGTATGATGCGCATGCCCCTCGTTTCCGGGTCCGCCCGCCCGCCAACTGGGCCAACGACCCCAACGGGCCCTTCCGTTGGCGCGACCGCTATCACCTCTTCTACCAGCACAACCCCGGCGCCCCCGTACATGCCGACATGCACTGGGGCCACTCCTCCAGCACCGACCTCGCGCACTGGGAGCACCACCCCGTCGCTCTGACGCCGACGCCGGGCGGCGCCGACGAGGCCGGCTGCTGGTCCGGCTGCGTGGTCGACGACGCAGGTGTACCGACCGCCGTCTACACCGGCATCGACCGCAACCACACCGGCCTCGGCGCCATCTGCCTGGCGCGGGCGAACCCGGACGACGAGCGGCTGATCCACTGGGAGCCGCAGCCCGAGCCGGTCCTCTCCGGCCCACCGGACGGTCTCGACGTGGTGATGTTCCGTGACCCGTTCGTCTTCCGGCACGGCGGGCGGCGCCGGGCGCTGGTCGGCGCCGGCCACGCGGACGGCACCCCTTCGGTGCTGTTGTACGACTGCGACGACCTCCGCTCCTGGCGCTTCATGGGCGTCCTGCTCGACGGCCGGGACCCGGTGGCCACCCGGGCGTTCGAAAAGGGAGCCACCGGCTGGGAGTGCCCGCAGCTGTACGAGACACACGGCGACTGCGTCCTGGTGGTGTCCCTGTGGGACGGGAACCCGCAGTCCACCGCCTACCTGACGGGCCGTCTCGAGAGCATCGACGACGGAAGGCCGGCCTTCGTACCGCGCGCCGGAGGCCGCCTCGACCACGGCCGGGACTGCTACGCGCCGGCCGTTCTGCGGGACGAGCCGGCGGACCGCACCCTGCTCTGGGGGTGGTCCTGGGAGGCCCGCGCGCAGCACGCGGTGGACCGGGCAGGCTGGGCCGGGGTGCTGACCGCGCCACGGGTCATGGGCACCCACGCCGACGGGGGGCTGCGCGTCTCCCCGGCTCCGGAGCTGGAACTGCTGCGCGCACAACCACCGTTCGTCAACGCCCCGTCGGACACTCCGCTCCCGCTGCCCGCCGCGTACGACCTGGAGATCGGTGCCCGGGCCCCGGCGTCGGTGACACTGCTGCGCGCCGCCTCCGGAGCCGAACTGACGGTCAGCCTCGACCCCGCCGCCGGCACCGTGGTGCTCGACCGGAGCGACTGGCCGCGCGAGCGGGGCGACGGCTCGGTCGCGGAGTCGGGACCGCTCGTCCTGCGGGCGGAACGCGTCCCCGGGGAGGAGCTCACCGCCCGCATCCTGATCGACGGTTCGCTCCTCGAACTCTTCGTCCAGGACCGCGTCGTGGCCACGGAGCGGATCTACGCACGCACCGACGACACCGCGGAACTCGTGGTGTCCGGCGGGCCCGACCGCGTCACCGGGTGGGCGGTGGTCCCACCGAGGCACGACTGACCACCGGGCACTCCAGCCGCAGCACCTCGGCGGGCGGGCCGCTGCCGGCGCCGATTGCGTCGAGCAGCAGCCTGGTGGCCCACTCGCCCATCGACCGGTGCGGCAGGGCGATCGTGGTCAGCGGCGGGTTGAGGAACTCGGCCATGTGCTCCTGATCGTCGTAGCCGACCAGCGAGAGCTCACCGGGAACATCGATGCCCAGGCTGGTCGCGGCGTGCAGCACGCCCGCCGCGACACGGTCGTTGTAGCAGATGATCCCGGTGGGCCGACGGCCGGGCGCGACCCCTGCCAGCAGCCGCAAGGCCCCCTCGTAGCCGGCGGAGATCTCACCGCCGGTGCGTACGATCCAGTCCTTGCGGGCCAGCAGGCCCGCGCTCCTCAGGGCGTCGCGGAATCCGCGCAGCCGCTCCGCCGACGCGATGTCGTCGAGGCCGCCGACCAGGGCGACCCGGCGGTGCCCGGCATCCAGGAGCAGCCGTGCCGCGGCCCGGCCCCCGGCCCGTTCCGCCGGGATGACGGCGGCCATCGAGCCCTCCTGGGGCAGGCAGTTGGCGAGGACCGCAAAGGTGCGGTCCAGTCCGGCGGGGAGGCGGGCGCGGCGCAGCGTCATGGCCGCGTAGATGATGCCGTCGACCCGTCGGTCGAGGAGTTCGGCGACCGCCGCGTCCTCCTTCGCCGGGTCGCCGGTCGAGTCCACGGTGAGCACGAGGTGCTCGCTGCTCCAGGCGGTCTCCATCGCGCCGCGGAGCAGGGCCCCGGCGAAGGGGGACGAGGCGATGTGGTCGGTGACGAGACCGATCACGGCGGTACGGCTGCGGCGCAGGCCGCGCGCGACGGCGTTGGGCCGGTAACCGAGCTGCTCGGCCGCCGTGCGGATGCGCTGCTGGGTGGCGGCCGAGAGATTGCCTTCCGCCCGGCCGTTGAAGACGAAGGAGACCGCGGTGTGCGAAACGCCGGCGAGACGCGCGACGTCCTTCGACGTCGGCCGCTCCGGCCTGCCCGCGTCCGTGCTCTGGCCCCTGTTCATGCCCTTGCCTGCTCCCGCCCCCGCGCACCGGCTTGATCCTTGCCACCCTATCCGCGCACTCCGGCGTCCTCACGTGTGCGGATCCTTCGAATCCCGGTGCCTGCGGGTGCGCGGGTCGGGGACTCCCGCCGTCGGTGAGGTACGCGCGCGGAGATACTGGCCGTGTCCCGCCGGCCGCGGCCGGTCCCTGCCACCCGCCTCCCCCACCACGGCGCGAACCGTCTGCACCGTGCGAGCCGTATGACGTGCAAGCCGATGAACCGTATGAGAGGAACACTCCGTGATCGTCGTCGCCGGTGAGGCTCTGATCGACCTGGTGCCCCAGGCCGGCGGTGGTACGCCGACGCCGCTGCTGCCTGCCCGCGGCGGCGGCCCGTACAACACCGCCGTCGCGCTCGGGCGCCTGGGTGCGAAGGTCTCCTTCTGCTCCCGGATCTCCACGGACGCCTTCGGCGAGTCGCTGGTCGAGCGGCTGAGCGACGAGAACGTCGACGTCGGCCTGGTCCAGCGCGGCCCCGAGCCGACCACCCTCGCCGTCGCGTCGATCGGCGCGGGCGGCTCTGCGGCGTACAGCTTCTATGTCGAGGGCACCGCGGACCGGCTGTTCCAGGTGCCCGACGAGCTGCCGGCGGCTACCCGGGCGCTGTCGTTCGGAACGTGCTCACTGGTCCTCGAACCGGGAGCGAGCGCCTACGAGGAGCTGATGTGCCGGGAAGCCGGGCGCGGGGTGTTCGTCGCGCTCGACCCGAACGTCCGGACCGGTCTTATCCCCGACGCGGAGGCCTACCGTGCGCGGTTTCTGAGCTGGCTGCCCCATGTCTGTCTGCTGAAGCTCAGCGAGGAGGACGCGCAGTGGCTCGGCCCCGACGTCCGCGGCTGGCTGGACGCCGGGCCGGCGGCGGTCGTGATCACCCATGGCGGAGACGGGTTGACGGTCTTCACCCGGAGCGGGGACGAGCGCTCCGTGCCGGGCGAGAGCGTCGACGTCGCGGACACCATCGGTGCCGGCGACACGGTGAACGCGGCGCTGCTGCACGCCCTGTCCGAACGGGACCTGCTGACGCGAGACGCCCTCGTCGATCTGCCGGGGCAGGACTGGGACGAGGTCCTGCGCTTCGCCGCCCGGGCCGCGGCACTGACCTGCTCGAAGCCGGGAGCGGAGCCGCCGTACGCGGCCGAACTGTAGGGCCCGGCGAGCCGCCCGACGGTGCTTTCGCCAGTCCTGGCCGACTCGTCCGGCCTCGGCCCGACGGTCCCACGTACCCGACCGTCCCCGCCCGTCCCCGACCGTCCCCGCCCGGTCCCCGCCCCTCCTCGCCCGTCCCCGCCCTCCTCGCCCGTCCTCGCCCGTCCTCGCCCGGCGTCCCCCTGCCCCGGGTGACGTGCGTCATTTCCCCTCAGAAGCACCGGCTGTATCTTCGCCCCACTATGTACGTCACCCCGTTTTCTCCCGACCGGGCGGCCCCGCTGTGCATGCCGATCTGTCCCCTCTCATAACGGCGACCGCCACCTGGCTCACCCGCGCCTATCCGCCCGCCGGTGGCGCGATGTCGTCGGCGCTCTGCGACGCGCAGGCGCGTCAGGCCGTCACGGCCGCCGCCCTGCTGCGCTACCCGACGCCGATGGACGCCTCGCTCGTGGCCATGGCCGGCCCCGGCGGCTCCGCCCGGCTCGACCTCCTGAGCAATGCGGACCGCCGCACGCCGGTTCTGCCGGAGCAGCATGCCTGGCGCACGTGGGTGGACGAGGTCGTCGCCAGCTGGGCCGCCTGCCTGCTCAGCAGCGCCGAGCTCGCCTCGGCGACGGTGGCAGGTCTCGCCGACGGCGCGTCCGGCGCCTACCGGCGTCTGGTTTCGCCCGACGAGCGCGACCGGCAGGCGGCCGCGCTCCTGCGCCATCCCGACCTGCTGGCTCCCGTCGCGGCGCTGCACCACGGTCTGCTGCGCGCACGGCTCGGCCTGCCCGTGCCGGACATGGCCTGACCTCTTCGTTCCCGGCGCCTCCCGCGTCACCGCGCCGTCCGTGAGCCTGCGCGGGTGGATCTTGTGCGCTGTCCCCCGCCGCGTGCGCGCGCCGGAGTGGGACACCCGCGTTAATGTCGCCGATGAGGCGAGGCAGCAACGCCCGTGGGGGGATTCTTCGCAGTAGCGAGAGAGGACGCCAGGACATGGGACACGGCGGGAATGTCATCCAGGAGCTGACGGCCGACCACCGCGAGGTCGACCAGATGTTCGCAGAGATCGAAGCCCAGCGCGTCGGAGACCCGCGCCGACGGGAGCTGGCGGACGAGCTGACCAAGGAACTCGTGCGGCACTCCGTCGCGGAGGAGGAGTACCTCTACCCCGCGGTGCGGCGCTACGTCGACGACGGAGACGACCTGGCGGACGAGGAGGTCTCCGACCATGCCGAGATCGAGCGCATGCTGAAGGAGCTCGAGGACTGCCAGTCCGACGATCCCCGTTTCGACACGCTGATCACACAGCTGAAGTCGGCGGTCACCTCGCACGTCGCCGACGAGGAGAAGCGGCTCTTCCCCCTGCTCGCCGAGTCGTGCAACGCGGATCTGCTGATGGAACTCGGCGACAAGGTCCGCCGCGCCAAGGAGTCCGCCCCGACGCGCCCGCACCCCTCTGCTCCGTCCACGCCGCCGGCCAACAAGCTCCTGGCCCCCGGCATGGGCATGGTGGACCGGGTCCGTGACCTCCTCACGGGCCGCGCCCAGGGCTGACCGGCGAGGACGCACCTTCGACCACCGGGCCGGGCCGAACGATTTCGGCCCGGCCCGGTGGTGTGCGCGCGGGTCGCCCGGCCGTCGTCAGACCTGGACGCCGGGGACGCCGTCCTCGACGACGGCCGTCGCACGGGTGGTGATCGGTGCGCCGGGCCGGGTGACGTACGGCAGGACGCGGAAGTCGCTCGTCCACCGCTTGCGGTCGACGCGTACGCGCACATAGCCGCGCTGTCCGTTGAAGAACTTCATGTGCGGGTTGGCGGCGAGGAAGCGCGTGCCCTCGGCCGTCATGTCGGCGCCGTCGCCGCCGCTGGTGATCGACGTACCCACGAACTCGGCTGCCACAGTGGCGGATTCGGGGTCCGCATAGTCGCGTTTGAGGTCCCACGCGTAGTTCTGGTGGCGATCGCCGGTGATGACGACGAGATTGCGCACCCCGCGGTTGTCCGCCTCGGCCAGCAGCCGGTTGCGTTCGGCGACGTAGCCGTCCCAGGGGTCCATCCAGACGGTGGTGCCGGGGCCGGCGTCGTGGTCGGTCTGGCCCATGGGTGCCTGGTTGCCCAGTACGTGCCAGCGGGCGGCGGACCGGCTGAAGCCGTTCAGCACCCAGGTGCGCTGCTCGGTGCCCAGCAGGCTCCGGTCGGGAGCGAAGCGGTCGGCGCAGTCGGCGGAGATACCGTCGCCGCACGGCTGGTCGTCCCGGTACTGCCGGGTGTCCAGCATGGTGAAGTCGGCGAGCCGCCCGTAGGAGAGTCTGCGGTACATCTGGACGTCGGGGCCCTTGGGCAGCTGCGTGTGCCGCAGCGGCGCGTGCTCGTACAGTGCCTGGAACGCGGCTGCCCTGCGCTGTACGAACGCTGTCGGGTCCTGGTCCTTCTCGGGTATCCCGTCGGCCCAGTTGTTCTCCACCTCGTGGTCGTCGAACGTCATGATCCACGGGAAGCGGGCGTGTGCCTGCTGCAGCGGGGCCTCCGACTTGTACAGGCCGTACTGGAGCCGGTAGCGGGCGAGGTCGACGGTCTCCGTGTGGAACTTGGGATCGGTGGCGACCCCGCGCTTGTTGGTCTTGACCCCGTACTCGTAGAGGTAGTCGCCCAGGTGCACCACCAGGTCGAGGTCCTCGTCCGCCATGTGCTCGTAGGCGGTGAAGTAGCCGTCCTGCCAGGCCTGGCAGGAGGCGAAGGCGAAGCTCAGGTCCTTCGGGGTCGTCCACGGCAACGGCGTGGTCCTCGTGCGGCCTACGGTCGAGATGTCGGTGCCCACGCGGAACCGGTAGTAGTACACACGGTTCGGACGGAGCCCGCGTATCTCGGGATGCACGGAGTGGGCCAGTTCGGGCGAGGCCACGACGCTGCCGCTGCGCACCACGCGCCGGAACCGCTCGTCGTCGGCCAACTCGTAGTGCACGCGGACCGGTTTGGCGGGCATGCCGCCCATGCCGTCCTCCGCGAGCGGGTCGGGGGCAAGGCGCGTCCACAGCACCACGCCGTCGGGCTGCGGATCGCCGGAGGCGACGCCGAGCGAGAACGGGTTGCCCTTCATGGCCGGGGCGGCGAAGGCGGAGCCGGAGCCCCACTCACCGGTGCCGAGCATCAGTGCGGCGGCACCTGCACCGCCGAAGCCGAGCAGCTGCCGCCGGGATACGGGACGAGCGCCCACAGGGTCCTCCTTGGCTGTTCGGTGTGAACCGCCAGAAGTCTTTTGTGGGTTGGTGTCACGCGACCGCCCGCGATGTGGCCGGTTCCCGAGAAGTACGTGAACACGACAGCCATCCCCGGCGGGACGCGGGCGCAGGACCCTGACGCCCGCCCGGCGTCAGCCCTTCCGGTCCGTGCCGCCCTGCTGTCCGACGAGGGCGCGCGTGAGTGCCATGAGGCGTTCACGAGCCTCGGCGTCGTAGGCCTGTTCGTGCGCACGGGTGTCGGAGAACTGGTCGAAGTAGCGTCCCGTGACGGACGTCAGCTCCGGATCGGTGAGCAGCCGTACGGTCGGTTCCACCCCTTCGTCGACGGTCGTGACGGGAACGAGGCCGTGGTCGCGGACTCCTTGGGTGTCCATCAGATGAGCCGGGTGGAGGGCGTTCACGGTGACGCCGGTGCCCGCGAGTTCGTGGGCCAGCTCGAACGTCGCCATGATCATCGCGAGCTTGCTGCGGCAGTAGGCGCTCAGCCCCTCGTAGCCCTTCTCCAGCATGACGTCGTCGAAGTCGATGCGCTCCTGCCCGATGGAGGCGACGTTGACGATGCGGGCGGGCGCCGAGGCGCCGAGCAGCGGGAGCAGTGCACGGTTGAGGGCGTACGGCGCGAGGTGGTTGACGGCGAAGCGCAGCTCGTGGCCCTGCGCGCTCAGTTCGCGTCGCAGCGGGTCGACGCCGCCACCGGCGACGGCGTTGTTCACCAGCCCGTCGAGCCGGGGCTCGGTCTCGAGGATCCGGGCGGCCATCGCCTGCACCTGGTCGAGGTCGGAGAGATCCGCGAGGTAGGTGCGCACCTCGATGTCGGGGCCCGCTGCCCGCACTTCGTCCGCGACCGCTCCGAGGCGTACGTGGTCGCGGCCGTGGAGGAGGAGGGTGCCGCCGCGGTGGGCGAGGTCGAGCGCGATCCCGCGGCCCAGGCCCTGCGTCGCGCCGGTGATCAAGGTAGTGGGTCGGTTCATGCCGCCCATCCTGGCGGGCACGGCATCGCGCGGGCAGTGTGTGCTGAGCCTGGTGTCACCACCACCAGCGTCGGCACGCTCCCGGCCATGTGCTCCGGTGCGCGCAACATCCCGTGGTCACGGGCTCGTCGTCTCAGCCGTGCAGAGGCCGGTCGTCCATGTGGGCTCCGTAGTAGTCGCTCTGGCGGGCCATGACGGTGCGCATGCCGGTCCCTCGCGGGAGCCCGTAGACGGTTCCGGGGAAGTCGAGATCCTGCTGCTTGTCCCACAGCTCGTCGTGCCGGTCCGGGGAGAACAGCTCGGCCGGATCACCGGCGGCGATCCACCCGATCGGGACGACCGTCCCCGGCGCCAGCCGGGAGTTGACGTGCAGCACGCTGTTGATCCGCAGCTCGGAGCGGGCTCCGGCCACCGCGCCGGGGAAGATCGACGCGCCTGTCGCCACGAAGACCTCGTCCTCGACGGTCGCACCGTTGACATGCGTGTGCGGACCGACGAGCACCGCGTCCCCCAGGACGGCCGGATGCCGCGCCCGGCCGCGGACCAGTGCATGCTCCATCACCACCACGTCCGCTCCCGTGCGTACTTCGCCGTCCTCCGCGGTGAGCACCGCGCCGTGCAGTACACGTGCCCGCTCCCCCAGGACCACGGCTCCGCACAGGACGGCCGAGGGAGCGACATAGGCGGACGGGGGGACCACGGGGCTCCTGCCCCGGTGTTCGATCAGCATGTCTCCGAGACTAGAGCGTGTCGAACCCTGGCCCGCCGGAGAGGTCCTGGCCGCGGCCGAGGCGTCAACCGGCCGGTGGCACGCCCGGGGCGCGGGAATGCATCACGGCGTCCGAGCGGGGCACTGGGAGCGGATGGGTGCCCTTCTCGCGCTGGCTTCGGCAGTCTGTTACGGCGTCGTCGACTTCGCCGGCGGTCTGCTGTCGCGCCGGGTCCACTTCGCTGTGGTCACCTTTCTCGGTCAGGCCGGCGGCCTGCTCCTCGCGCTGGTCGCCGCGCTCGTCATGCCCGCGGAATCGGTCCGGTCCGTGGACGTGCTGTGGGGCGCGCTGTCCGGTGCCGGCAGCGGGACGGCCATGCTGTTCCTCAACCGGGGTTTGAGCCGTGGGTCGATGAGCGTCGTCGTCCCGATGAGTGCCGTTACAGGTGTGGCTCTCTCCGTTCTGTGCGGGGTGTGGTTCCTGGGAGACCGGCCAACCGCCACCGCTTGGGCGGGCATCTGCCTCACCGTGCCGGCGCTGTGGCTGGTCGCCGGTGGCAGCAGGGGCGCGCGGGACGGCCGAGAGCCGACGCGAACAGGGCGCGGGGCGGCGGACGGTCTGATCGCCAGTCTGGGGGTGGCCCTGCAGTACATCGGGCTCGCCCAGGCGGACGCGGTCAGCGGCTTGTGGCCCGTGGCCGCCGGCCGCCTCGCCGCCGTCGCCCTCCTCGTACCGAACGCATGGCGACACGCTTCCGGTTTCCGCCAAGCAGCGCGGCTCCAGGCGCAGGCGCTCACGATCGGGGCGGGAGCAGCCCTCGGTCTGATCCTCTATCTCTGGGCGGCGCAGCAGCAGATGCTGGCCGTCGCCGTGGTTCTGGCATCTCTCTACCCGGCCATTCCCACGGTCCTCGGGTTTGCGGTGCTGAGCGAAAGGGTCACCCGGTGGCAGGTGACCGGCCTTGTGAGCGCCACGGGTGCGGTCGTCCTTCTCGCTCTGGGCTGACGGTCGCTCGGTACCGGGCCGTACGCCGCACGGTCCGACAGAACCGGTCGACCGGTCGACCGGTTCAAAGCCTGCGGTCATGGCTATAGGAACCTGTAGGCACCGGCGTTACCCTCCGGCGCATGATTTCCACGGTGGTCTGGGGTACCGGCAATGTCGGACGCGCGGCCATCCGTGCGGTGGAGGCCCATCCCTCACTGATCCTCGCGGCGGTCGTCGTCCACAACCCCGACAAGGTCGGCCGCGACGCGGGTGATCTCGCCGGTCTCGGCTGCGGCCTGGGGGTCGCGGCGACCGACGACGTCGAGGCGGTGCTCGCCGCCGGGCCGCGGGCGGTGGTGTACGCGGCCTCCGGCGACATCCGGCCCGACGAGGCGCTCGCCGACGTGGTCAGGGCGATCAGGGCCGGAGCCGTCGTCGTCACCCCTTCGATGTACGCCCTCTACGATCCCCGAGGAGCACCACCGGAGTTGCGGGACCCGGTGCTGGCCGCCGTCGCCGAGGGCGGCGGCTCACTGTTCGTCTCCGGCGTCGACCCCGGTTGGGGCAACGACGTACTTCCGCTGCTGATCAGCGGGCTCGGTACGACCGTCGACACGATTCGCTGCCAGGAGATGTTCGACTACTCCACCTACGACCAGCCCGACTCGGTCCGGTATCTGGTCGGGATGGGCCAGCCGATGGACTACGAGCCGCTGATGCTCGCGCCGTCCGTGCCGACCATGGTGTGGGGCGGGCAGGTCCGGCTGATGGCGAGAGCGCTCGGCGTCGAACTCGACGAGATCAGGGAGACCTTGCAGCGTCGCCCGCTGGATGCCACGGTGCGGACCAGGACGATGGGCGAGTTCAAGGCGGGCACCCAGGGCGCGGTGCGCTTCGAGGTGCAGGGGATCGTCGAGGGCGAACCCCGGATCGTCGTCGAGCACATCACCCGCATCCACCCCTCCTGCGCACCCGACTGGCCCGCGCCGCCCGACGGCAGCGGGGCACACCGGGTGATCATCGAGGGCCGCCCGCGCATCGAGGTCACGGTCGAGGCCACCGACGAGGGCGAGAACCGCTCGGCGGGCGGGAACGCCACCGCGGTGGGCCGGCTGGTGAACGCGATCGACTGGCTCGTGGACGCGGAACCGGGCCTCTATGACGCGCTCGACGTCCCATTGCGCCCCGCAGTCGGCAAGCTGGGAAGGAGACGACGATGAACATCGACATCCCCGAGGGCAGGAACGCGATCGAGTACGTGTGGGGCGAGATGGTCCCCGGCATCGGGACCGCCGCCGCGGACTTCTCACTGGCGGTCTACGCCCACACCACTCTCGGCCTCCGGGAGTTCGAGGCCGCGCGGCTGCGGATCGCCCAGATCAACGGCTGCGCCTTCTGCCTCGACTGGCGGACCGAACGCGACGGCGAGAAGGTCGAGGACGACTTCGCGGATGCCGTGACCCGGTGGCGCACCACTCCCGCATTCGACGACCGCACCCGGTTGGCCGCCGAGTACGCCGAGCGGTACGCCCTGGATCACCACGGCTTCGACGACGCGTTCTGGAGGCGGATGACGGCACACTACAGCCAGGTCGAGATCGTGGAGCTGAGCATGAGTATCGGATCGTGGCTGGCGTTCGGCCGGCTCAACCATGTGCTGGGCCTCGACACCGTGTGCACGCTGCCCGGTCACTGAGGTGATCGGGACGGCTCGGTCGCGCCGGCCGGACACCACCGTCACAGGTCGGTGGCGATGATCTTCTCGATGTTCCGTTCGGCGAGTGCCGTGATGGTGACGAACGGATTGACGCTGGCGTTGCCGGGAATCAGCGAGCCGTCGATGACGTACAGGCCCGGGTGGCCCAGGAGACGGCCGTAGTTGTCGGTGGCCTTGTTCAGCACCGCGCCACCGAGCGGGTGGTAGGTGAGATGGTCACCCCAGATCTTGTGCATGCCGAAGAGGTCGGTCCGGTAGATGGTCCCCTCTTTCGCGTTGATCCGGTCGAAGATGCTCCGTGCGGCGTCGATGGACGGCTGCTTCCAGGGGGCCTGCCAGTTCAGGTCGACCTTTCCGGCGGCTGCGTTCCAGGTGAATGCGGCGCGGTGCGGGTTCTTGGTGATGGACAGGTAGAACGAGGCGTACGTCTCGATCCCGGTGGGCAGTGGTGCGACCTCGGCGAACGCACCGCCGGCCTGCCAGTTGTCGATGCCGGCGGTGGGCATGGACGCCTGGAGCTTGCCGGTCGCGTCCCACATGTGGTTGGCGCGGCCGCACATCACGTTGCCGTTGTCGCCCCAGCCCTTGCCGATCTCACCGTTGAGGCCGGGCAGTACGCCGGTGGCCTTCAGCTTGGTCAGCAGTTTGGACGTGCCGACGCTGCCGGCCGCGAAGAACACCCTGTCCGCGGTCACGGCCTTCGTGGCGGTGGTGTCTCCGCGGGTGTCGATCTGTTCGATGACGACCGTGTAGCGGCCGCCGGCCGCGGGGGCCACCGAGGTGACCTTGTGCAGCGGCGAGACAAAGACGCGGCCCGTCGCTGCGGCCTGGGCGAGGTAGGTCTTGGGCAGCGACTTCTTGCCGTGGTTGTTGCCGAACAGGACTTCGCCCACCAGCGCCGACTTCGGGACGGCTCCGGCCGCTTCCTGCTGCATGTAGTCCCAGTCGTACACGTTGGGCACGAAGACGAAGGGGAAACCCGAGCGCTCGGCGTGCTTCCGGCCGACCCGGGCGTACCGGTAGCAGTCCGCCGCCTCCCACCAGCCCTGGTCGACATGGCGGACCCCGAGGCCGGCGTTGGCGCGCGGGTAGTAGACGCCGTACATCTCGTCGGCGTTCACCGACGGGAGGACGGCTCCGAAGTTCTCCCGTCTCGGGGTCACGGCCATGCCCCCGTTGACCAGGGAGCCGCCGCCGACACCGCGGCCCTGGTAGACCGTGATGCCGCCGAATTCCTCGGCGTCCAGGATTCCGGTGTAGCGGGGCACGTCCTTGTCGAGCGGGAAGCCGAGGAAGTGGCTGAGGGGCTGCTTGGTCCTGGTGCGAAGCCAGAAGGACCGGTGGTCCGGACTCGTGGTGTTGGCGAAGACCTTGCCGTCCGGGCCGGGGGTGTCCCAGGACATCCCCATCTCGGCCATGTGTACGTCGACGCCCGCCATGGCCAGGCGTAAGGCGGCGACGGAGCCGCCGTATCCGGTGCCGATGACCAGGACCGGTACATGCGCCCCGTCGGCGATCGGGGCTGTGGACGCAGAGGACTTCGTCCGGGCCGCGGAGGCGCGACCGGCGAGGATCACGGCCCCGTAAAGAGAACTGGTTCCAGCGATGAATGCGCGGCGCGACAACCCTCTGGAACACGGGTCGTGCACGGTGGGAGGTGTCATGTGATGTCCCTCACTTTTGAGTGAACGGCAACACGTTCTACTGCTGCGCATGCATGAAGTCACGACATACCGGTAAGTAACTTCTGTCCGATCATGCACCTTTGACGGTTGTGCGCGACGCGCGACCGCCGGGTCGCCCTCTCCCACGAAAGGGCGACCCGGCGGTTCGGCTCGGTGCGCTTCGTCGAGTCCCCGGCGGCGCAGGCGTCGGCACGGCTACTCGAACCGCGCGGTGTCCCCCGCCCCTCGGCGCACGATCTCGAGTTCGCCACCGGAGAAGTCGATGACCGTCGTCGGTTCCGTCCCGCAGTCGCCGGAGTCGATCACGGCGTCCACGACATGATCGAGTCGTTCCTTGATCTCCCAGCCCTGTGTCAGCGGCTCCTCCTCGTCGGGCAGGAGCAAGGTGCTGGAGAGCAGCGGCTCACCCAGGTCGGCGAGGAGAGCCTGCACGACCGCGTGGTCGGGGATGCGGACGCCGACCGTCTTCTTCTTGGGGTGCAGCAACTGCCGCGGCACTTCCTTCGTCGCCGGCAGGATGAAGGTGTAACTGCCGGGCGTGGCCGCCTTGATCGCGCGGAAGACGTCGTTGTCGATGTGCACGAACTGGCCCAGCTGCGCGAAGTTCTGGCACACCAGGGTGAAGTGGTGCCGGTCGTCGAGATTGCGGATCGACCGGATCCGGCTGATGCCGTCACGGCTGCCGAGCTGGCATCCCAACGCGTAACACGAGTCGGTGGGGTACGCGACGAGCGCGCCGGACCTGATGCTGTCAGCCACAGTGCTGATGGTGCGCCGCTGAGGATTCTCGGGGTGCACGTCGAAGTACTTCGCCATCCGCCGAGTGTAGGGGCCGGTCACGGACCATCCGCCGCTCGGTAGTCGCAGGCGCGCCGGTGCACCGGAAGCACCGGCCCCACCCCACGACGTCACCGCGGCACGCAGCGAGGGTCAGGAAGCCGCCCGGCAGGACGAATTCGCCGAGGAGTTCGGTCAGTCCTTGCGGGAGGCCACCAGTTCGCTCACGTAGCGGACGCTGCCGCAATCGGCGTCCAGATACTTCGCACGCGCCTCGAGGAACGCCTTGCCCAGGTCCTGCCGACGGTCGTCCTTGACGTTCTCGCGTGCGTCGTTGAGCAGCGTCCGCTCCTCCTCGTCCGCGTGGTGGTTGACGGCGGTGACAAGCTCTTCGAGCTTCTCCTCCCACTCCTCGCTCGTGGTGTCCTCCACCTGGAGCAGCGCGAGCAGCGCTTCGTTGGCTTCCTCGTGCTCGTGCACGCCGTGCTCGACGTCGTCCTCGTCCACGTTCTTGTAGCGCTGCAGAGCGGGGTAGACCTCGTCCTCCTCGGCCGAGGCATGGGCGATGAGCAGCCCGGCGAACTCGCCGAGGGCGGCCGCGCGATCGGCTTCCACGTTGCGCATCGTGCGGAAGAGCTCCTCCATCCTGCGGTGGTCCTGCAGGATCAGCTCGACTACATCGTTGGTGACCGCCGGCATGCCGGCTCCTCTCTGTCGCTGCGTGGTCCGATGGCGTGCGGATACCCAGGCTTCCGCACGTCAGACATACCGGGGCCGACGCGGCGGACGAGGCCGGCAGCGCTATGTGGTCATTGCAGGATCTTTTCCTTCGCCCGCCGGAACTCCTCGTCGGAGATGTCGCCTCTGGCCTTCATCTCCGAGAGCTTCGCGAGTTCCTCCACCCCGCTCCTTCCGCCCGCACCTGCGGCGGTTTCGCGGATGTAGCTGTCGAGCGCCTGCTTCTGGGTCCGGGCCTGATCCTGCTCGCGCTTGCCCATACCCCTGCCCCTGGCGATGAGGTAGACGAAGACGCCGAGGAAGGGGAGGACGATGACGAAGAGCAGCCATGCTGCCTTGGCCCATCCGTTCAGGTCGTCGTCGCGAAAGACGTCGACAATGATCCGGAAGAGCAGAAAGAACCACAGGACCCACAGGAAGAGCAACATCATGGTCCAGAAGGCACCCAGAAGCGGATAGTCGTAGGCCAGGTTCACGTAGCCGTTCACTGCTCTCTCCTGTTCAGTCTTCGAGCGGGCACCGGGGCGGGCCCGAAGCGGCACACCCGGTGCTTGCGCGTCGCGGCCCTGATGGCCATGGACGCGGCACCCGCTTCCTGCCTGCTCGGCATCGGCGCCGCTCCTCCTCGGGCGGGCTGTCCGTGACGTCACGGCGAAGCCCGCGGCGAGCAGTGGATCACCCGAATTGGGTGGTGAAGCCGAAAAGCGCGCCCGGGCGGAACGTGTCCGCGGACCACGCCACCCGCATGACCGGCTGATGGGAGGGTCGGCGTCTCCAGGGTCACGTAGTGAGTCGTTGATCGCCACCCGGGGCCGGGCAGCGGGCGTTCACACCAGGCTTCGCGGGCCGCGGGCGGCTTCGCTCGTGAGCTGCCGGTTCACCGGGACAGGTTTCACCCGTACGTCCCCGCTGACGTGCCGTCGGTTGACGGCACAGGAAGCCTAAGATCCGTCACTGGCGTTGATCGTCGCCTCCCCTGCCCGAAGTGCGGGGGAGTTTCCTGACCGGAGGGGACGGAATGTCGCACAGCTTCGGCAGGACCCGCTGGAAGCGCTTCGTCGTGGTCCTGGGCGCCGGCGTCACAGCCGCCGCGGCTCTCGGTATCGGCATGGCGCAAGGAGCACTGGCTGCGTCGTTCTTCATCTCCGGCCAGAAGTTCCAGGTCGGTGCGGACACGATGCGCGTCCGTGGTCTGAGCATCTACGGCATGGTCGACGTGACCAAGAAGGGCACGCTCGTACCGGTCGCGGTCACGGGCATGCGGTCGGCGAGGATCAGCGGGCTGTGCCAGTCCGTGGTGGTTCCGGTCCCGGTGCTGGGCCCGTACACACTGAGGCTCACCGGCGGAGACCGGGAGACGACCGAGGCGAAGAACTTGTTCATCGACACGACGGACCTGTCGGTCGGGCAGGCGAATCTCGACGACATCGACATCGGAGTGGCGGCGGGTGCGGTCCGTAAGGGGCCGATCAACCCGGAGGACAGGGACTCGCGGTTCTTCGACCCGAACGGTGTCGCGCAGCAGGCGGTTTCGGCGGTCCTGACCGACGTGGAGGCGACCGCGGTCGCGGTGTCTGCCGGCACGATGAATGTCCCCGACCTCCGCCTGCGGCTCAAGCAAGGCAGTCACGAGTGCTTCTGAACTCTCGGCGCACAGCACGCCCCACGCCCGTTCCTCCTGCCCGTGGGGATGTGTTCGATCTCCACGTCGGACGCCGGGGCGTGCGTGCCGCCGCCGCGGACGTCCGGCGAGGATTCCGCGGGTGGAGGCGCGGACGGCCTTTCTGGGCGGGGCTGTTCACCCTCGCGGCCGGCCTGCCCATCATCTACTTCCCCTACGTACACCTGACCGTGGCCGGCATCCCGCTGGCGCTGTCCACCACCGCCGGCGCCGGTGCGCTGATCATCGGGGTTCTGCTCATGGTCCTGGGCATCACCCTCTGGTTCCAGCAGCAGGTGCGCGTGTTCGCCGGGATCGCGACCCTGCTGCTCGTCCTCGTCTCGTTTCCCGTCGCGAACTTCGGGGGCCTGTTTCTGGGACTGATCTGGGGGCTGGTCGGCGGCTCACTGGCGTGTGCCTGGGCCCCGCCGACGGCCGATGCCGAGCCGCCGAACCGCGGCTCCGCGGCCGTCCCGGCAGGGGAAGGCTCAAGTGGAACGTGAGGCCCTGGGCCGGATGCCGCGCCCCGCCACCCCGTCCGCCCCGTCCGCCCCGTCCGCCCCCGGGCCGGAGATCCGTGTGAGCCGCCGGTCGCCGCGGTTGCGCACCAGGATGCCGGCGTTGGCAGCTCTGCCTGCGGCCCTGTTGCTGGGAGCACCGGCAACCGGCGGCGCGCTGCTCGACCTCGGCGCCGCCCGCGAGACGACTCGCGCCCATGCCCCGGCCGACCGTCCCGGGAACGTCCCCTGGGTGATGCGTGCCGACAGACTCGTTCTGCGCGGCGGCGCCTTCCATGGGGTGGTCACCGTTCGGACCGCGGCCGGGCCTTCACGGGCTCTGAAGTTCACCGCCCGGTCGATGGACATCACCGACCTCGACCTGTCGGCGAGCCGCGCGGGCGTGACGGTGCGGCTGCGGGCCAGGTCCGGGACCACGTCCACGAGCAAGGGCAACGACGTGGTGACGCTGTACACCGGGAAGCTGTCCGGCACGGTCGCCGGTCTGGGCGGCGCGCCGCTCCCGGCGGACCGCAGGATCACGGTGACTCCCGACGCCCTGCCGTCATGGCTCTCCCTCACCGGCGCTCCCACCCGCACGCTGACGTTCGAGAACGTGACCATGTCGCAGGTGGCCCGGCTCGGGGGCGAGCTGTCCGTCACAGGATCGGTTCTGTCCGCCGCGAACCGGTGACCGGCAGAGGCCGGTGTGCGGGTGGCCGGCCCAGGAATGTCACCGGGGCCGGCCCGTGCACATGGTTCGAAACAGGTGTCAGCCGATCTCGATGAGCAGATCTCCCGCCTCGACCTGCTGGATCTTTCCGATCGCCAGCCGCGCGACCGTGCCTGCGGACTGCGCGGTGATGGAGGCCTCCATCTTCATCGCCTCGATGGTGGCCACCGTCTGACCTGCCGACACCGAAGCGCCCTCCTCCACCTGGAGCGTCACGACGCCGGCGAAGGGCGCCGGAACATGGCGGTCGTTGCCGCGCTCGGCCTTCTCCGCAGCCTTGACCTCCGTGGCGACGGACTTGTCCCGCACGGACACCGGACGCATCTGGCCGTTGAGCGTGGCCAGCACCGTACGGAAGCCCCGCTCGTCGGCCTCGGAGATCGCCTCCAGCTCGATCAGGAGCGTGACACCGGGCTCCAGTGTGACCGTGTGCTCCACGTCCGGCTCCAAGCCGTAGAAGAAGTCCGGCGTGGGCAGCACGGAGGTGTCGCCGTATGCCTCGCGGTGGGCGTCGAACTCCTTCGTCGGGCCCGGGAACAGCAAGCGGTTCAGCGTCGCCCGCCGGTCCCCTGCCAGCCCTTGGCGGTCCTCTTCCGACAGGGTCGGGGTCTCGGCATGCGCGGGGCGGCCCTGGAGCGCACGCGTACGGAACGGCTCGGGCCAACCGCCGGGCGGGTCGCCCAGCTCGCCGCGCAGGAATCCGATCACCGAGTCCGGCACGTCGAACTTGCCGGGGTCGGCCTCGAAGTCGGCCGCCTCGACACCTGCTCCGACCAGATGCAGCGCGAGGTCTCCCACCACCTTCGACGACGGGGTCACCTTGACCAGCCGGCCCAGCATCCGGTCGGCGGCGGCGTAGCAGTCCTCGATCAGCTCGAAGCGGTCGCCGAGGCCGAGCGCGATGGCCTGCTGACGCAGGTTCGACAGCTGTCCGCCGGGGATCTCGTGGTGGTACACGCGTCCGGTGGGCGAGGCGAGCCCCGACTCGAAGGGTGCGTAGACCTTTCGCATCGCCTCCCAGTACGGCTCGAGTGCACCGACCGCGTCCAGCGAGAGCCCGGTTGCACGCTCGGTGTGGTCGGTGGCCGCCACGAGCGCCGACAGGGACGGCTGGCTTGTGGTGCCCGCCATCGAGGCGACGGCGGCGTCGACGGCGTCGACGCCCGCGTCGATCGCGGCGATCAGCGTGGCGAGCTGACCGCCCGCCGTGTCGTGGGTGTGCAGATGCACGGGGAGGTCGAAGCGCTCGCGCAGGGCGGTCACCAGCGTGCGGGCGGCGGGTGGGCGCAGCAGGCCCGCCATGTCCTTGATGGCCAGCACGTGCGCGCCGGCGTCGACGATCTGTTCGGCGAGGCGCAGGTAGTAGTCCAGCGTGTACAGCTCTTCGGCCGGGTCCGACAGGTCCGCGGTGTAGCACAGCGCGACCTCGGCGAGCGCGGTGCCGGTGGACCGTACGGCGTCGATGGCGGGACGCATCTGCGAGACGTCGTTGAGCGCGTCGAAGATCCTGAAGATGTCCATGCCGGTCGCCGCCGCCTCGGCGACGAAGGCGTCGGTCACCTCGACCGGGTAGGGCGTGTAGCCGACGGTGTTGCGCCCGCGCAGCAGCATCTGTGTACAGATGTTCGGCACCGCCTCCCGCAGAGCCGCGAGCCGCTCCCAGGGGTCCTCGGCGAGGAAGCGCAGGGCCACGTCGTACGTCGCGCCGCCCCAGCACTCCAGGCTCAGCAATTCCGGTGCCGTGCGGGCCACATGCGGGGCAACCGCCAGCAGGTCGCGTGTCCTCACCCGAGTGGCGAGCAGGGACTGGTGAGCGTCACGGAAGGTCGTGTCCGTCACCGCGACGGCCCGCTGCGCGCGCAGCTCCGCCGCGAACGCCTCCGGCCCGAGCGCCGCGAGGCGCTGGCGGGAGCCTTCGGCGGGCGCGGCGCCCAGTTCGATCGGAGGGAGCTTGGCGGCCGGCTCGATGACCTGGGGACGCGGGCCGTGGGGACGGTTGACGGTCGTCTCGGCGAGATAGGTGAGCATGCGGCTGCCACGGTCGGCCGAGGGGCGCGCCCGGAGCAGCTCCGGGTGATCGGCGATGAAACTCGTCGTGACACGGCCCTCCCGGAAGCCGGGGTGGTCGAGCACGGCGCCGAGGAAGGGCAGGTTGGTGGCGACTCCGCGGATACGGAACTCGGCGATCGCACGCCGTGCGCGGCGGGCGGCGTTGGCGAAGTCATGGCCGTGGCAGGTCAGCTTGACCAGCATCGAGTCGAAGTGGGCGGACACTTCGGCGCCGGTGTGGACGGTGCCGCCGTCGAGCCGTACGCCGGGGCCGCCCGGGGAACGGTACGCGGAAATGGTGCCGGTGTCGGGACGGAAGCCGTTGGCGGGATCCTCTGTGGTGATACGGCACTGCAGGGCCGTGCCGTTGAGGACGATGTCGTCCTGCGTCAGGTTCAGTTCCGGAAGCGTCCTTCCCGCGGCGATCCGCAGCTGCCCGATCACGAGGTCACGTCCGGTGACCTGCTCGGTGACCGTGTGCTCGACCTGGATGCGGGGGTTCATCTCGATGAAGACATGGTTGCCGCGCTCGTCGACGAGGAACTCCACCGTGCCGGCGTTGACGTACCCGATGTGCCTGGCGAACGCGACGGCGTCGGCGCAGATGCGCTCGCGCAGTTCCGGGTCGAGATTCGGGGCGGGCGCGATCTCAACGACCTTCTGGTGGCGCCGCTGCACCGAACAGTCCCGCTCGTAGAGGTGGACGACGTTCCCCTCGGCGTCGGCGAGGATCTGCACTTCGATGTGGCGCGGGTTGACGACGGCCTGCTCCAGGAACACGGTGGCGTCCCCGAACGCCGACTCCGCCTCACGCATCGCCGCGTCGATCGCCTCCCGCAAGTCGGCGGGCTCGGCCACGTGCCGCATTCCGCGGCCGCCGCCACCGGCGACGGCCTTGACGAACACCGGGAATCCGATGGAGTCGGCCACGCCGACCAGCGTGTCCACGTCCGTGGACGGCTCGGACGACTTCAGTACGGGGACCCCGGCCTCACGGGCCGCCGCCACCGCGCGGGACTTGTTGCCGGTGAGGTTCAGTACGGAAGCGGGCGGCCCGACGAAGGTGATCCCGGCCTCGGCGCACGCGGCGGCGAGGTCGGGGTTCTCCGACAGGAAGCCGTATCCGGGGTACACGGCGTCCGCACCGGCCTTGCGCGCGGCCTTGATCACCTCGTCGACCGAGAGGTAGGCACGCACCGGATGGCCCTTTTCACCGATCTGGTAGGCCTCGTCCGCCTTGGCCCGGTGGAGCGAATTGCGGTCCTCGTACGGGTACACGGCCACGGTGGAGATACCGAGTTCGAACGCTGCGCGGAAGGCGCGGATCGCGATCTCGCCCCGGTTGGCGACCAAAACCTTGCGGAACATCAATCTCCCCTGTCGTGTTGCGGGCGCGCGGCCTCTTGCGGGCACGCGGCCTCAAGGTGGTGATGTCACTCCGGCTGCCGTGACCCGGCAGCCGCTGTTCCCGTGGACGGTACCGATCAGTAGGGGTGGAGTCGATCTCCCACGGGCGGGAGCTACGTCACGTCCGGCGGGGCCGACGTCGGCGCACGGGACGAAGCCGGGTGGCGCCGGAGCAGGGAGCACAGCACGAATGCGGGATGCGCTGTCATGAACCGCGCGGATCGGGAAACCCGGAGCGCACGAACCCTCAAGGTGGTGAAGGTTGATGAGGCAAACGCATCGGGACACGACGGACGAACCGGTCGGCGCGCTGGTCTCCCAGGCGTCGCAGCAGATCTCGCAGCTGATCCGCGAGGAGATGCAGCTCGCACGGGCGGAAATGACACAGAAGGGCAAACGCTTCGGCAGGGGCGGCGGCCTGTTCGGCGGTGCCGGCCTGGTCGCGGTCCTCGGGCTGCAGGCGCTGGTCGCCACAGCGATCATCGCACTGGCCCTCGTACTGCCGTGGTGGGCAGCCGCGCTGATCATCAGCGCCGTCCTGTTCCTGATCGCCGCGATCCTGGCCGCCGCGGGGAAGAAGAACATCCGCGAGGCCAGCCCGCCGAAACCCGAGAGGGCGATCGACGGCCTGCACAGGGACGTACAGGAGATCAAGGAAAGGGTCCATCGATGAGCAGCCACTCCTCCCCGAACGGCGACAGGCCCCATGCGGCCCCGCCGGGCCCCGACGAGCTGCGCGCCCAGGTAGAGGACACCCGTGAGCAGCTGGGCCGGACCGTGGAAGCACTCGCCGCGAAGGCGGACGTGAAGGCGCGCGCGCAGCAGACGGCTGCCGAGGTGAAGGACCAGGCCGCGGCCAAGGCCGCGCACGCCAAGGAGCACATCGCCGCGTCCGTCTCGACGGTCGGCGACAAGCTCCGGGACAAGGCGCCGCAGCCCGTGCAGGACAAGGCGCACCACGCGGCCCGGACGGCCCGCGGGAACCCTGGCCCGCTGCTTGCCGCCGGGGCTGCGACGGCGGCGATCCTGCTGCTGGTGGTGCTGGCACGGCGCAGGAGGCGCCGGTGAAGGCGTCGAAGATCGCGTACAAGCCGATCGGCCTTGCCCTCGGCGCGTCCGGCGGCGCACTGGCGGGAGCGGCGTTCGGCCAGGTGTGGAAGCGTCTCGGGCACGACGAGGAGGCCCCGGACGCCACCGACGAGGACCGCAGCTGGGGTGAGGTCCTACTCGCCGCCGCTTTGCAGGGCGCGATCTTCGCGCTCGTCAAGGCCACTGTGGACCGTGGCGGCGCCACCGCCATCAGGCGCCTCACCGGCACCTGGCCCGGCTGAGGGAACGCTCGGCGTTGGCCATGGCTGGCGTACCAGCACATGGCACCCGTACGTGAACCGGGAAGGGTGCGGAGAGGTTTCCCGGGGATGAAGCCGGACACCCGCCCCACATGGCACACCTTCCGAAACTGGGGCATCGTGATCGGTCGGTCTCCTCCGAGCGGCATCACCGCCCGGAGGAGACCGGCCCGCGGCCCGCCGAAGGGGCGGACAACCGTCCCGGCCCGGACCCCGACACGGAGCGCGCCGCCCCCGACAACCTGACTGCCATGCCGAAGAAGTCGTGGGGGCAGGTGCTGCGCCGGACCGGCAAGGAGTTCAAGGACGACGAGCTCACCGACCGCGCGGCAGCCCTCACCTACTACGGCATCCTGTCCTTGTTCCCGGCGCTGCTGGTACTGGTGGCCCTCCTGGGAATCGCCGGGGAGAGCACCACCCAGAAGGTGCTGGAGAACCTCCAGCAGTTCGCGCCGGGGCCGGCGCGCGATGTGCTGACCAACGCCGTGACGCAACTGCAGGGCAGCGGCGGCACGGGTTCCGTCCTGGCGATCGTCGGTCTGCTCCTGGCGATCTGGTCGGCCTCCGGGTACGTGGCCGCGTTCATGCGCACATCGAACGCCGTCTACGACCTGCCCGAAGGACGACCGGCGTGGAAAGTGCTCCCGGTGCGGCTCGGAGTGACGGTGGCGCTGCTGGTCATGGCTTGTGCCAGCGGGCTGATCGTCGTCCTTTCCGGCGGGATCGCCGAGCGGATCGGCTCCGCCCTCGGTGTCGGCGACACCGCGATGACCGTGTGGTCGATCGCGAAGTGGCCCGTGCTCGTCTTCCTCGTGGTCCTCATGATCGCGCTGCTGTACTGGGCCGCGCCGAACGCGAAGGGCCGCGGGTTCAAATGGGTCACCCCCGGCAGCTTCCTCGCCGTTGTCATCTGGCTGATCGCTTCCGCCGGTTTCGCCTTCTACGTGGCGAACTTCGGCTCGTACAACAAGACCTACGGCACCCTCGCCGGCGTGATCATCTTCCTGGTGTGGCTGTGGATCACGAACCTCGCGATCCTCCTCGGCCTCGAGTTCGACGCCGAACTCAGCCGGGAGCGCGCCATCGTCGGTGGGCATCCGCACGACCAGGAGCCCTACGTCGAACCGCGCGACACCCGCAAGTGGACCGACGAGGACCGCCGCCACCTCGAATGACACGCCGCGTCACCTTCCGGGCCCTGAGCATCGAAGCCGCGGAGCTTCAGCTCATGAAACTGCGTGCCCGCTTCCGGCACATCGAGCGGCTCCTGTCACGACATGCGCCGCGCCTCGGCAGAAGACGACACGGAGGTAAGTGACTGGTCTCAACACCCCCTGCCGCCCTTGCCGGGTCGCCCACGAGCCGTGCGCTCTCCTACGAGTACTGCGCGATCCAGCGTCGGTAGGCGGCGATTTCCCGGTTCGTCAGCGTCAGGCGTCCGGGGCCGGACCGGTCCGCGGGGAGTTCCGTGGCCTGGAGCACCGCACGGTACGTGTCGCCCGGAAGGTGCAGCAGCAGCCGGCCCTGCTCGACCGTGCTGATGGCCATCCACGAGTCCCCGCTGTGCTCGTCGGTTTCGTCGGTCGGCTCGACGGTGGAGACAGCGGTCACGGTCAGCACCGCCGGGATGGGCACCGGCGTGGGGATGGAGCTGTCGTTCATGGAGTCCTGATTACCAGGCCGCGCCGGTACACCCGGCAGGCGCGCCGGGGTTGCCCGGGCCCCGGCCCGGGTGCGGGCAGGCGCGAGGATTCACCGGCGACATGTGTGCGGGTCGAGCCCGTTGCGCTCGGTGAAGCTGCCACAGTGGCCGATGCTGGAGACCGAGCCGCTCGACGGGTCTCGCCGCGGGCCGTGTGCCGGAGAGGTGGTTGCTGTGACGTCGGATTACCCCGGTGGATCTCCGACGGGCGGTGCCCGGACCCCCGAGGAAGACGAGGAGCAGTCCTGGGGTCAGCGGTGGCAGGCGCTCACGGTCTGTCTCATCGCCGGGTTCATGACCTTGCTGGACGTGTCGATCGTCAACGTCGCGCTCCCGTCGATCCGCGAGGGCCTCGATGCACCGGAGCCGGTCCTGCAGTGGGTCCTGTCGGGGTACGCCCTGGCGTTCGGGCTCCTGCTGATCCCCGGCGGCCGTCTGGGTGACGCGTGGGGGCGGCGCACGGTGTTCATGCTGGGCCTCGCCCTGTTCACCGTCGCCTCCGCGGCCTGCGGGGCCGCCCAGTCCGGCACGTGGCTCGTCGTCGCCCGCGTACTGCAGGGTTTCGCGGGAGGTCTGCTCTCACCTCAGATCTCGGCGCTGATCCAGCAGATGTTCGCCGGCTCGGAGCGCGGGCGGGCCTTCGGCATGTTCGGCACGGTCGTGGCCATCTCCACGGCCGTCGGACCGCTGATCGGCGGGTTCCTCATCCATCTCGCCGGTGCGCAGGACGGCTGGCGCTGGGTGTTCTACGTGAATCTGCCGATCGGGGCGGTCTGCCTCGTGCTCGCCAGACGTTTCCTGCCGGACACACCTTCCGCGGCCCGCCTCACCTTGCGGCGGCTCGATCCCCTCGGCGTGCTGCTGCTGGGCTGCGGGGTGCTGGCGCTGCTCCTTCCGCTCGCCCAGGCGGAGCAGTGGCACGGTCCGGAGAAGTGGCTGCTCGTCGTCCTCGCGTTGATCCTGCTCGCATACTTCGTGGGGTGGGAGCGGTACTGGCAGAGGCGCGGGGAGGAACCCGTGCTCGATCTCTCCCTGTTCCGGGTGCGCAGTTACTGGCTGGGGTGCCTGCTCGTCCTCTTCTACTTCGCGGGATTCACCTCCATCTTCTTCGTCAGCACGCTGTACCTGCAGAGCGGCTTGCACTTCAGTGCGCTGATGGCCGGTGCGGCGATCACCCCGTTCGCGGCCGGCGCGGGGCTCTCCTCGCACGTCGGAGGCAGGCTGGTGAGCCGGTTCGGCAGGCCTCTGATCACCGTCGGTCTGACCATGGTCGCCGTGGGGCTCGCGGGGACCGCGGTCGCCGTCCGTCTGGTTCCCGGGCCGGGGGTGGCGTGGGCCATGGCTGCCCCGCTGCTGCTGGCCGGGCTGGGCAGCGGTTTGGTGATCTCGCCGAACCAGACGCTGACGCTGAACCGGGTGCCGGTGGGGTCCGCGGGCAGCGCGGCCGGCACCCTGCAGACCGGGCAGCGGGTCGGCTCCGCCGTCGGAATCTCCGCCGTGGGGTCCGTCTTCTTCTCCCAGCTCGGCCGGGGCGACTGGGCGCGGGCCTACGACGCGGGGCTGTTCGTATCAGTCGCATTTGTCGCCGTCGCCCTGCTCATCTCACTGACCGATGTCATCGGCAGCCGCCGGCGCCGCCATGCGTCGTCGGCCGGCACGTCCGGCGTCGCCGGGCTGACGTGGCGCTGGGGCAGACAGGGCTGACGGGGCCCGAAGGCCATCCGTGCGCGAAGTCCGGGACCGGGACCTCAACTGCCGCTAAGAAATCGCCCGTGGCCTGCGGGTCCGTAACAGCCGCGGGTCCCGGCCCGTCACTGCACGGGGTGCGGTGCCGACGCGCGGAGCATAAGGAATCCACCAGGGCGAGGAGCTGGGTCTGCCGGAGGTCGAGGGCCTGCCAGAGGAGGTGCTGCGGGATCCGACGTGGGAGCGGTCGGAGCACACGGACCGCGGGCGCGACGGCTGCCGTGTGCCCATCCCGTGGTCCGGGCAGCGCGCGCGGTTCGGCTCCAGTCCGCCGGTCGTCACGGGTGAGCCGTGGCTGCCGCAGCCCACGGAATGGAAGGCCCTGAGCGTCGAGGCGCAGACCGGCGACGAGACGTCCATGCTCGAGCTGTACCGCCGCGCCCTGCACCTGCGCCGGGAGCACCCGGCACCCGGCGACGGCACCTTGCATGGCTCGACGCACCGGCGGGAGCCTCGCCTTCACCCGCGAACCCTGCTTCGTCTGCGTGGTCAACCTGTCGCCCGAGCCGTATCGACTGCCCCGGAACGAATCGGTGCTGCCGGCCGACGGACCGGTCAGGGACGGTCTGCCGGCACCGGACCACGCGGTCCGGCTCGCACTGCGGCAGGTCTGACCGCGCTCCTGCTGACGGGCCGCCCCGGCCATCGCCCGCCGAGCGGCGGTGGCGGGGGCGGCGGCCGGTCACACCACGGGGCGGGGCGGCAGCGTGAGCGATGAGCTGTGTCACACCGCCTTCACGGGGCGTCCGTCGCTCTGGTAGACGTGGCTGGATCCGTCGTGCAGCACCGTCTTCCGAAAGCACCGCCATGGACCAGGGCCCCACACCCGACCACCTGAACTTCACCATCGACCTCACTCTCGAGGAGGCCCGCCGACGGGCCGAGGTGGTGGCTGCTCTGGGGCCCGACTGGGACCCCGTGGCGGCACTCCGCTCGGAGGAGGCGGCCCATGCGCTCCTCTACTCGGGCCTGGACGCGGAGCAGGAGCAGGTGTACCGCAGGCTCGTGGCTGCGGGCGTGCTGGCGGCACGGGAGCCGGGCGATGCGGCTTCCGATTGATCCGCAGGCGGACCGCGCCCGGCGGGCGTGGGTCGCCTGCCCCGGATGCGACGACGCGCGCGGCTGTGTGACCTGCTCGGAGCGGCGCAACTGCTCCGAGCACTGGCGCTATCTCATAGCGAACGAGGGCGCCCTGGTCCACCTGCAGTGCCCGGGCTGCGCGCACACCTGGACGTGGGACACCCGTCGTGACAGGAGCCGCCGGACCGCCTGAGCGTGATCCACCCGCCGGCCACCACGGCAACCGCGCTCCGCCCCTCCCCCCCGTGCTGCTCAGCCCTGTTTCGCGAGCGAAAAGCACAAGACAGCCCCCATGACCACATCGGGGTTATTCGTGATAGATAAGATCTGTGCCGCATCGGGAGAAACGGAGCATTGCGGGTCCCCGCAAGGAGCCCTCCCTTGAACACTCGCTGCTGGCGTCGATCGTCACCGATCCTGGGCACCTCCCCGAACTCCTCGCCGACTTCGCCGTCCGCCACATCGGTCCGTCCGTGCCCGACGCAATCACCGGGCTTCGGCGGGATCACCCCGACGCCACCGAGGCGGAGCTCCGAGCCCGGGTGCTCGCTCGCGGCCGGCGGGCCGTCGTATCGGAGGGAGCCTTCGTGGGCGGCCCGTTCCTCGTGCTCGTTCCCGTCGCGTTCTGTGCGGCGCTGCTCCGCCAGGCGCGTACGGTCCTGGAGCTGGCCGCCCTCGACGGCCGCGACCCCACGGCGAGCGCCCGCGCCGGCGAACTCCTCGTCCTCCAGGGCGTGTACGAGGACACCCGGCAGGCCCAGGACGCGCTCGCCCGGACAGGACGCCCAGCCGGCACATTCGCCCGCCGGAAGAAGTGGGTGGCCCTGTGGGGCGTCACCCTGCGCATGGCCCATCTCCTCGGCGTGCTCACGCCAGGCGACGAAAGCAAGGACGCGGACCGGCGCGTACGGCGGGTCGCCGTCCAGGCCCGGCGGTGGCTGGTCCTCGGCGTGGTCTTCCTGGTCGGGCTGATCGCCCCTCTCGTCTGGCTCCCGTACATGGCGGTGATCTACCAGCGCGCCGACGCCCGCCTGGCAGGCCGTGTCCTCGCCTACTACTTCGCCGACACGGCGCCCGCCCCGCGCCACCGGATCTCCCGCCTCGAACCGGAAGTGATGGCAGCCGCACTCCGCGCGCTCCTCTCCCTCCTCCTGCCGCTCGTCCTGATCGCCGTGACCTTTCTGACCAGCCTGCGCATCGCCGAAAGCCGCTGGCCAGTCATCGGCATCGCCCTGGCCACATCGTCCGCCGCGGTCGGCGCCCTCTGGTACCGGCGCCGCCACCGGCGCCTCGGGCGGTCCTCCGGCAGTTGACGGACGACCTCCGCGATGTCCAGGTCATGATTCGGTGCGCCCCGCTGGGGAGCAGGCCGCGGAACTCCCGGGACTTTGCCGCCTCGGCTTCCTCCCGTGCGGCGCGGGAGTACTCCTCCGCGGCCCTCTCTCAGCAGATCCGCGGCAGCTGTTCGCCGAGGGGCAGATCGACGACTCGTGTGCCGCCGAGGCCGGTCCGGGCGACCACCATCCCGTGGTGCTCGTCGATTACCTCGCCGATCACGGTGGCCTCCGCGCCCAGCGGATGCGCGCGCATGGCCGCCAGGACCTCCTCGGCGTGCTGACGCGGGACGAAGGCGACCAGCTTGCCCTCGTTCGCCACGTACATCGGATCCAGGCCCAGCACTGCACACGCGTTGACGACGGGCTGCGGCACCGGCACCGCCCGTTCCCGGACGACGATCCCCGTACCGGACGCGACCGCGATCTCGTTGAGCGAGGCGGCCAGCCCCCCGCGTGTCGGGTCACGCAGGACGTGCAGGTCGGGCGTGACGGCGAGCATCGCGTCGACGAGGCCGCCGAGCGCCGCGCAGTCGCTCTCGATCTCGACGCCGAACTCGAGGCCCTCCCGAACGCTCATGATCGCCACACCGTGGACGCCGATGGCACCGCTGACGATCACGACGTCGCCGGGGACGACCCGCTGGGGGCGCAGATCCACCCCGGGCGGGATCAGACCGATGCCGGAGGTGTTGATGTAGATGCCGTCGCCGTGTCCGGCCTCCACGACCTTGGTGTCCCCCGTCACCACCTCGACGCCGGCGGCGCGGGCAGCCGCTCCGAGCATCTCGGCGACGCGGCCGACGACGTCGAGCCCGACGCCCTCCTCGAGAATGAAGCCGCAGGACAGGTAGGCGGCGCGGGCCCCGCTCATGGCGAGGTCGTTCACCGTCCCGTTGACGGCCAGGTCGCCGATGCTGCCGCCGGGGAAGAACAGGGGCCGCACCACGAAGGAGTCGGTGGAGAACGCCAGCCGGGCCCCACCGAGTTCCAGGGCGGCGGAGTCCGTCAGGGCGGAAAGCACCGGGCCGCCGAAGGCCGGTGCGAAGACCTGCTCGACGAGTTCGGCGGACATGACCCCGCCCCCGCCGTGACCCATCACGATCCGGGGCTGGTCCCTCAGCGGTACCGGACATGTCCACGAGAGCATGTCCGGCCCGATACGGTCACCGCACTCCGCCGAGGCGTTCGGGTCCGCGGGGCGGGGAGCGCTGGTGGTGTCAGACAACGGCGCTGCCCTCCAGGGACGGGGCTCCCGAGGCGGGTGCCTTCAGCTCGAGCCGCCGGTACAGGTAGTACGCGGCGCAGGCACCCTCGCTGGAGACCATCGTGGCTCCCAGCGGTGTGCGGGGCGTACAGGTCGTACCGAAGGCCTCGCACTCGTGAGGCTTCAGCAGCCCCTGCAGGACCTCCCCGCTGCGGCACTCGGCCGGCTCCCGGGTGTTGATGCCGTCAACCGAGAAGCGGTACTCGGCGTCGTAGTCGCGGTAGCGCTCGGACAGCCGCCAGCCGCTGTCGGGAATGACGCCGATACCGCGCCATGCCCGGTCCGTGACCTCGAAGACGTCGTCCAGCATGGCCCGGGCGGCCGGGTTGCCCTCGGCTCTGACGGCCCGCGGATAGGCGTTGTCCACCGTGTGTTCGCCGCGCTCCAGCTGCAGGACCGTGCGCCGCACCCCCTCGAGGATGTCCAGCGGCTCGAATCCGGTGACGACGATCGGCACTTGGAAACGCTCGGCGAGTTCCGGATACTCCGCCGTCCCCATCACGCTGCACACATGTCCGGCGGCGAGGAAGGCCTGCACCCGGCAATTCGGCGACTGCATGATCGCTTCGATCGCCGGAGGGACGCGCACGTGCGAGACCAGCAGGCTGAAGTTGCGGATTCCGAGCCTGCGCGCCTGATACACCGTCATCGCATTGGGCGGAGCGGTGGTTTCGAAGCCGATGCCGAAGAAGACGACCTCACGGTCCGGGTTCTGTTCGGCGATCCGCAGCGCGTCGAGCGGCGAGTAGACCACCCTGACGTCGCCACCCGCGCCACGCACCTGGAAGAGGTCACGTCCGGTGCCCGGCACGCGCAGCATGTCTCCGAAGGAGCAGAAGATCACCCCGGGACGTGAGGCGATCTCGAGCGCCTTGTCGATCACTTCGAGCGGTGTCACGCACACCGGGCAGCCCGGGCCGTGGATCAACTCCACCTCGTCCGGAAGCAGTTGGTCGATGCCGTGCCGGATGATGGTGTGGGTCTGGCCGCCGCAGACCTCCATCAGCGCCCATGGTCGGGTCACCGCGGCGCGGATCTCGTCGAGC
>NZ_JBEXRZ010000016.1:0-65130 GCF_040613325.1 Streptomyces sp. NPDC006283
AGGAGCTGGAGGCCCAGGCGCAGCCGCCGCCTCGCCTCGTCCTCCGTGACACCGAGGTCCGCCGCGGTCTGCCGGTAGTCCCGGCGCTGGAAGTACGCCAGCTCCAGCGCGGCCCGCAGCGGCGCCGGCATGGACGTCACGATGTAGTCGGCCCGGGCCGCGACGGCGGCCCGGCGCACCTTCTGCTCCAGTTCCTCCGTCGTGCCCTCGCCGCCCTCCGCGAGCGCGGCGGCCTCGCTCTGGCGCAGCCGGTGCACGGCCTGGTTGTTGGTGAGCCTGGCCACCCACGACCGCATGGAGCCCTGCTTGGGGTCGTAGGCGTCCGGGTTCTCCCAGATGTAGCCGAAGACCTCGCGGGTGACCTGATCGGCCGCCTCGTCGTCGTCGAGCACGCGATGGGCCTGGCTGTGGACGAGCGCCGCGAACCTGTCGTAGAGCTCACCGAGTGCCGCGGCCTCGCCCCGCGCCAGCCGCTGCTGCATCCTGCGGTCCCAGCGCTGTGGTGCGTCCTTCGCCATACGGCCCCCAAGCTCCGCGCTCGTGCCTGCTGCCTCTGCCCTCGTGCTTGTCGCTCCATCGAATGTAGTGCGCCGGGCGGAAAACGTACGTCCCTTTGCGGCAAGTACGCCCCTGCGCGGGACCGGGATGGTAGGGCCCGGAAGCGGGCACAACCTCGTTGTGGGGGTGCTGCCCCGTGGGTTCTCCGTGACGAACGTCGCGTTTGCGTGCCGGACAGCGGGGCAGCGGCAGTGGAAGGACAGCTTCCGGTCTTCCGGGCCGGCATGAGGAGGGGTCCAGACGTGGTGATGCTCAGTGTGGCCGAGACCCGACAGGGCTCGTGGACCGTGCTGCATGTGTGCGGGGAGCTCGATCTCGTGTCCTCACCGGTGGTCCGCCAGCGGGTGCACGACGCGGTCGCCCAGGGTCATCACGATGTGGTGCTCGACCTCTCCGAGGTGTTCTTCTGCGATTCCAGCGGTGTCGGCGTGCTGGTCGCCGCGCGGCGGCTGATGCGCTCGTGCCGCGGCAGACTGCGGCTGATCCTGCCCGCGCGCGGCGCGGAGGACGGCTCGCACGTCAACCGAGTGCTCGGCGCCCTCGGCGTGCGACGTCTTTTCGAGGTGTACGCGGACACGGGCTCGGCCACCGACGACGGGGCGGAGCCGCTGTCCGCGTGAGCCCGGCGCGCATGCAGACAAACGCCATGAACGGCGCGCCCCCGTGCCTCGACCGCGCGCCCCCGTACGCCCCGCCGCACCCCCGTCACCTGCGCTTCGCCCCCGTGTTGCACAAATGCAATTCCCCGGGTGCGTACCCACCTCGGCCTCCGGGGCTTTACGCTCCCCGCATGGACAGCGCAGAGTACGAGCGGAAGATCGCTTCCCGCTTCGCCGCTTTCGATCAGGACGGCAACGGCTACATCGACCGCGAGGACTTCAGTTCGGCCGCGGCCAAGCTGCTCGCCGAGTTCTCCGTCACCGCCCGCTCCGTCAAGGGCCAGGATCTGTACAGCGGTGCGGAGGCCTTCTGGCAGGGCATGGCCGGGATCGCCGACGTGGACGGCGACCAGCGGGTGACCCGTCAGGAGTTCGCGACGAGTGCGGTGAAGAGACTGCGCGACAATCCGAAGCGGTTCGGCGAGATCGCCCGTCCGTTCCTGCACGCCGTGATCAGGGTCGCCGACGAGGACGGCCGGGGCGTGACCCCGGCGGCCGTCGAGCGCGTGCTGCGTGCTCTCGGCGTCGAGGCCGGCGTAGCGGCGCGGGCGGGGGCAGCCCTGGACACGGACGGCGACGGGAGGATCGACGAGGAGGAGGCACTGGCGGCCTTCGCCGCGTACTACGTCACCCCCGAGCAGCCCCAGTAGCAGCCCTTCCGCACTCCCGCAGATCCCGAGCGCACCCGCGCAGCCCGCGGGACGCTCACGCGAACCGCTCCCTGAGCTTGTACTTCAGTACCTTGCGCAGGGCTTCGTTGCGGGGGAGGGCGTCCACGACCTCGAGCTGTTCCGGCAGCTTGTGGACCGACAGGCCCTCCCCCCGGAGGTGTGCGGTGAGTTCCTCGAGGGTGGGGTCCGCCGCGCCCGGGGCCCGTTCGACGACCGCGCAGACCCGTTCGCCGCGTTCGTCGTCCGGCAGCCCGACGACCGCCGCCTCGCCCACTCCCGGATAAGTGTGCAACAGGTCCTCGATCTCCTTGGCGGAGATGTTCTCGCCCTTGCGGATGATGACGTCCTTGGCCCGGCCGGTGAGCACGAGGTGGCCGCTTTCCGTGAGGTGCCCGAGGTCGCCGGTGATCAGGAAGCCGTCGCCGTCGAAGGCGGCCGCTGTCGCCGCCGGATCCAGGTAGCCCTTGCAGACTGCCTCGCCGCGCAGCCGGATCTCGCCGTCGACGATCCGGATCTCCATGCCGGCGGGTGGTCTTCCCTCGGTGTGTGCGAGGTCGTCCTGCGAGTCGTCGGGCGAACCCATGGTGATCATCGGGACCTCGGTCATGCCGTATCCGTGGGTGAGCGCGCAGCCCATCTCGCGGACGACGGCGTGGTACAGCTCGGGCGGTTTGGGCGCGCCGCCGCCCGCGAGCAGCCGCAGGGTGGGGATCAGCTTCCGGCCGGGCCGTTTGCGCTGCTCGGCGAGGAACATCGAGTAGAAGGCGGTGGACCCGCCGGCGGTGGTCACGCCGTGCCGGCGGTAATCGTCGAGTGCTTCGGGCAGCGCGAACTTCTCGAAGAGGACCGCGGGGAAGCCGTACAGCAGCAGCATCACGAGATAGTCGGGTCCGCCGATGTGCGCGAACGGGAAGGCGATCGAACCGATGTCGTCCGCCGACAGGTGCAGCGCGTGGGCCAGGCACGAGCCGCCCGCGATCAGTGAGCGGTCGGTGTGCAGGACCCCCTTGGGGTCGGACGTGGTGCCGGAGGTCCAGTAGATCCAGCGCACGTCCGTGCCGGAGACGGGCGGTGCGGGCAGGCCGGCCGGGTCGCCGTCGGGCAGTGGGCCGTACGCCTCGAAGACGCCGCGGGCGCCCAGACGCTCCGCCATGGCGGTGAAGTCGAAGCCGCGCCACTCGCCGGGCACCGCGAAGTACGCGGCCTTGGACTCGCGCAGCGCGAAGCCGACCTCGCGGTCCCGGTAGAAGGGGATCACCGGCGACTGCACGGCACCGAGCCGGGCGAGGGCCACGGTCAGCAGCACGGTCTCGATCCGGGTGGGCAGCTGCCAGGCGACGACCGTGCCGGGGCGCACGCCCATGGCGTGAAGGCCCGCGGCGGCCCGCTCCGAGCGGTCGCGCAGCTCGCCGAAGGTGACGGTGCGCCCCTCCTGGAGGAGGACGGGACGGTGGGGGGTGAGGGCGGCGCGGCGGTCGACGAGTTCCCAGAGGGTGCGCGCGGCGCCCAGTGCGTGTGCGGTCTCGTTCATGCCCGGAAGCACCTCCTTAGCTGACGGTTCGTCAGATCGTAGGTCCGGCCGCCTTGTCGGTCCAGGGGGGCGGGGCTAGCCTGAAATCCGGAACTGACGCACCGTCAGAAGCGGAGGGAGGCTTCGATGGAAGAGGCCCCGATGGAAGAGGCCCCGTTGGAGAAGGAGCTGCCCCGGATCGTCAGCGTCGACGACCATGTCATCGAACCGGCGCACCTCTTCGAGACCTGGCTTCCCGCCAAGTACCGGGACCGCGGCCCCAAGCCCCTGACCGCGGGCATCGGCGAGCTCGCCTACGTCGGCGGCAAGTACCGGATCACGATGGACCCCGACGGCCCGCCCACCGACTGGTGGATCTACGAGGACCTCAAGTTCCCGTACAAGCGCAACATCGCCGCCGTCGGCTTCGACCGCGACGACATGACGCTCGACGGCATCACCCGCGCCGAAATGCGGCCCGGCTGCTGGGACCCGGTCGAACGCCTCAAGGACATGGACCTCAACCATGTCGAGGCGTCCCTCTGTTTCCCGACCTTCCCGCGCTTCTGCGGCCAGACCTTCGCGGAGGCCCACGACAAGGAGGTCGCGCTCGCCTGCGTGCGCGCCTACAACGACTGGATGGTCGAGGAGTGGTGCGGCGACAGCGGCGGCCGGCTCGTCCCGCTGTGCATCATCCCGCTGTGGGACATCAACCTGGCCGTGGCCGAGATCCGCCGGAACGCGGGACGAGGGGTGCGGGCCGTCACGTTCTCCGAGATCCCCACCTACCTCGGGCTGCCGTCGATCCACTCCGGCTACTGGGACCCGTTCTTCGCCGTCTGCCAGGAGACGGAAACCGTCGTCAACATGCACATCGGGTCCAGCTCCCAGATGCCGGCCGCCTCGCCGGACGCCCCGCCCGCCGTGCAGGCCTCGCTCTCCTTCAACAACGCCATGGCCTCGATGACCGACTTCCTCTTCAGCGGCGTCCTCGTCAAGTTCCCCCGGCTCAAACTCGCCTACAGCGAGGGCCAGATGGGCTGGATCCCGTACGCGCTGGAGCGCGCCGACGACGTGTGGGAGGAGCACCGGGCCTGGGGCGGGGTGCGCGACCTGATCCCCGAACCGCCCTCCACCTACTACTACCGGCAGATCTTCTGCTGCTTCTTCCGCGACAAGCACGGCGTCGCCTCCATCGACGTCGTCGGCCGCGACAACGCCACCTTCGAGACCGACTACCCGCATGTCGACTCGACCTTCCCGCACACCAAGCAGGTCGCGCTCGACCATGTGCAGGGCCTCGACGACGAGACGGTGTACAAGCTGATGCGCGGCAACGCCATCCGCATGCTCGGCCTGGACCTGGATTCGTAGTGGACCTGGCGTACACCGCCGAGGAGGAGGAGTTCCGCGCCCGGCTGCGCGCATGGCTCGCGGCCCGGCTGCCCACCCTGCCCCCGCAGCCGTCGCCGGACGACTGGCCGGGACGGCGCGCCTACGACACGGCATGGCAGCGGGCGCTGTACGACGCCGGATACGCGAAGGTGCACTGGGACGCTCCGCCGACCCTCCGGCTGATCTACCTCGAGGAGACGGAGCGGGCCGGCGCGCCCTACGTCGGCGCCAACTTCGTCGGGCTGCTGCACGCCGGCCCGACAATCGCCGCAGAAGGAACCCCGGAGCAGCGGGCGCGCTGGCTCGAACCCATCCTGCGCGGCGAGGAGATCTGGTGCCAGGGCTTCAGCGAACCGGACGCGGGCTCCGACCTCGCCTCCCTGCGCACCAGGGCCGTCCGCGACGGCGACGCGTACGTCGTGACGGGATCCAAGCTCTGGACGTCGCACGCCGAGGTCGCCGACCGGTGCGAGCTGCTCGTACGGACCGGCCCCGCCGGCTCCCGGCACCGCGGCCTCACCTGGCTGGCGATGCCGATGGACGCCCCGGGCATCACCGTACGGCCGCTGCGGACCCTGGCTGGGGCCGCCGAGTTCGCGGAGATGTTCCTCGACGAGGTGCGCGTGCCCGTCACCGACCGGGTGGGGGACGAGAACGACGGCTGGCGCGTCACCATGGTCACGCTCTCCTTCGAACGGGGCACCGCGTTCGTCGGCGAGGTCGTCGCCTGCCGGCGCACCCTCGTCGACGTGGCCGCACAGGCCCGTGCCAACGGCCGCTGGGACGACGCGGCCCTCCGGCGCAGGCTCGGCCGGCTGAACGCGGAGTTCACCGCCCTGTGGCGGCTCACCCAGTGGAACGTCAGCGAGGCCGCCGCGACCGGCGGCGTGCCCGGCACCGGCGGGTCGGTCTTCAAACTGCGCTACTCGCACGCCCGCCAGGAGCTGTACGACGCGGCGGCGGAGGTCCTCGGCCCGGACGCGCTCGACCTGGCCCGTCCGTGGACGCGGGAAAGGCTCTCTTCCCTGTCGTACACCATCGCCGCCGGCACCTCGCAGATCCAGCAGAACATCGTCGCCGAGCGCATCCTCGGCCTGCCGAAGGGGCGTCGCTGATGGACTTCCGGCTCACCGACGACCAGCGGGCGCTGCGCAGCGGTGTTCGGGAGTTGCTCACCGGCCGCTTCGGGCGCGAGGTGCTGCGGGCCGCCGTGGACGGGGAAGGCAGGCTCGACCGGGGGCTGTGGCGCGAGCTCGGCAGGGCGGGGCTCTTCGCTCTGCGGCTGCCGGAACGCGACGGAGGAGCCGGGCTCGGAATGCCCGAGGCGGTGCTGGCCTTCGAGGAGGCGGGCCGGGTCCTGCTGCCGGGGCCGCTGGTGGCGACGCATCTGGCGGCGGGCCTCGTCGAGGGCGCGGCGGACGGCGCGACGGTCGTCACCTGTGCGGGCCAACTCGGCTCCCTGATCCAGCATTTAGAGGACGCCGACGCGACCGTCGGGTTAGCGGCCGACGGGTCGCTGCGTCTGCTGGAGGCGGGGGATCCGGCCCCCGTGCGGTCCTTGGATCCCCTCACCCCTCTGCACCGCCTCGACCACCCCCCACGGCCCGCCGCGTTCGGCCCGGTACTGGGTACCGCCGTGCTGCTCACCGCCGCGGAGCAGCTCGGCAGCGCCGTCCGCAGCACCGAGGAGGCGGTGCGGCACGCCAAGGACCGCGTGCAGTTCGGGCAGCCGATCGGCGCCTTCCAGGCCGTCAAGCACCTGTGTGCCCAGATGCTCGTACGCACGGAAGTGGCGCGTGCGGCCGTCTACGCGGCCGCAGTCGGCGAGGACCTCACCGAGATCGTCGGGGCGAAGCTGCTCGCCGACGAGGCGGCGGTGCGGGGCGCCAGGGACTGCCTGCAGGTGTTCGGCGGAACCGGCTTCACCTGGGAGGCCGATGTCCATCTCCACCTCAAACGTTCCCTGCTGCGGGCCCAGATGTGGCTGGCGACCGCTCAGGCCGAGGAGATTCAGGCCCAGGCGTTGGCCGGTAGGCCGGTGGGACCCTGAACCACGGGACAGGCCATGGCACTCCGGAGCGTAACCCTGCGTCGATACCGGGTTGTGTCCTTCGGACGACTCGTCACGGGGCGGAGTCGGGGGCCTGCTCGGGTACGCTCCGTGAGATGGGAGTCGCTGCGATGACGGGGTCTCACGGTGCCGCCGGTACGGCGGTCCCGGGCCCGTCGATGCGCACTGTTCGGCCTGTGCAAATGCGTTCTGCGACCTTGTGTTCGACTCTCCGCCACGTGCGTCGCACAGTATGCACCACGCGTACTCCTTCGCGCTGGAATATGCCCGAAGCGCTTGTTGCGGTGACTGTACGTCAACCATGCTGTGCTGTAAGGGAATCACATTCCGTTATGGCTGTGAGGCGCGAGGCTATGTGTCCGCCGGTTCGGGTGGTGTGAGCGGTGCAGGTGCTTCAGATGCAGTTGGAGATCGGGGCCGACCCGTCGGAGGTGGGGCGCGCCCGTAGATGGGCCCGTTCGCGGCTCGACAAGTCCGGCATGGCGGACGACGAGCCACTGGCCGAGACGTTGATCCTGCTGATCTCGGAGCTCGTCACCAACGCCGTGGTGCACACCGGTTGTCCGGCCGTGCTCCGGATGCTGTTCGGCGCGGGCGCCGGGGAGTCGGGGACGGTCCGGGTCGAGGTGGCCGACGTGAGCGCCTGCCCGCCGAGACCCCGGCACGCGCACGGCGAGGACACCAACGGCCGCGGCCTGGAGCTGGTCGACGGCCTGGCGGACCGCTGGGGCTGGCGGCGTGAGGGTGCCGGCAAGTCCATCTGGTGCGAGGTGGACCGGTGCCTGCCCTCGAGCAACCAGTCGATGACCGCCGTGCCGATGACCGCCGTGCCGACGACCGCCGCGCCCAGGACCGCCGCACCGGTGGCGGCACACGGGGCCTGAGCGTGCGGCGTCTCCGTGGCCCGTACGTCCGGCGGCCCGTACGTCCGGCGGCCCGAGCGCCGAAGGTCAGAGCACGGCCACGGGGGCGACCGGTGTGCCGGTGCCGCCGACGAACGGCTCCGGCATGGCACACAGCAGGAACGTGTACTGCCGTTCCTGTGCACAGGCTGTGGACAACTTTTCCAGATTCCAGTTCTGGCCCTGCAGCATGCCCATTTCCACCAGATCGAGCGCGTGCACCGGCAGCCAGAGGTTCTCGATCTCCGGCGGGAAGATCTCAAAAGTGAGCGTGTCGTTCGCCACGGCGGCGACATCGTGGGCGTGGAACCACTCGGGTGTGCGGACGGACAGCCCGGGCGAGGGGTACGCGTAGCCGTGCCGGTCGCCGGCGAGGAAGAGCTGCATCTGCCCCGTCCGAACCAGGACGATGTCGCCGGATCGGACGGTGACGCCGCCGTACTCCGCCGCTTCGTCGAGGTCCTCCGGAGTGACGGCGTGGTCGCCGGGCAGCCGGTCCCGCCCCTTCGCGCGCGCCACGTCCAGCAGCACACCCCGGGAGACGACGGGCGTGGCCTTGTCGATGCCGCTGAAGCGGGCGCGATCGTGCGGCGTGATGGAGTCGGCGGGGCGGCCGTTGTAGATCCGGCCGGAGTGCGAGACATGGGTCAGCGCGTCCCAGTGGGTCGCCGACTGCAGTCCCATCGTCACGCTGTCGTCGCTGGTGGCGACGGTTCCCGGGCCGAAGAGCTCATGGTTGATCTGCACCATCGTGTGCAGGGGGTTCACCCGGCCCGGGATGGCGCCGGTCTGCACTCCTTCCTGCTGAAGGGGGAGCGCGAGGGGGATCCGCAGGCCGCTGCGGACCGCGGCGGCGGCGTTCCGGACCACCTCGCCGGTGATCAGGTTGAGGGTGCCGACTTCGTCGGCCTCCCCCCAGCGCCCCCAGTTGTTCACGCGCTTGGCGATGTCGTGGAACTCGGCCGGCAGTGACATCGGGCCTCCCGGGGCTTGTGCTCATGCATCCGACTGACCCTAGAATCTAACGGTCCGTCAGAAACTCCGGGAAGGGGCCGGTCGTGGGGAACTTCTTGACAGGCAAGGTCGTCGCCGTGACCGGCGCGGGCCGCGGCATCGGACGGGCCGTGGCGCTGGCCTGCGCCGCGGAGGGCGCCCGCGTCGTCGTCAACGACTACGGCGTCTCGATCGAGGGCTCCGCGCCCACGTCGCAGATCGCGGAGGCCGTCGTCAAGGAGATCGAGGCGGCCGGCGGGCAGGCCGTCGCCGTGGCCGACGACATCGCCACGATGGCGGGCGGGCAGCGGGTCGTGGACGTGGCGCTCGCCGAGTACGGGCGCCTGGACGGAGTGGTGTGCGTCGCCGGGATCCTGCGCGAACGGATGCTGTTCAACATGTCGGAGCAGGAGTGGGACCCGGTCCTCGCCACCCACCTCAAAGGCACCTTCACCGTCTTCCGCGCCGCGTCGGCGGTGATGCGGAACCAGCGCTCCGGCACCCTGATCGGCTTCACCAGCGGCAACCACCAGGGCAGCGTGTCCCAGGCGAACTACTCGGCGGCCAAGGGCGGCATCATCTCGCTCGTCCGCAGCGCCGCGCTCGGCCTCCACAAGTACGGCGTCACGGCGAACGCGGTGGCACCGGTCGCACGCACCCGCATGTCGGCAGGCGTTCCCATGGAGCTCAAGGAGATCGGCGACCCCGAGGACGTGGCCGCCCTCGTCGTCTACCTCCTCTCCGACAGGGCCCGAGAGGAGAGGATCACCGGCCAGGTCTACACGGTGGCCGGCCCCAAGATCGCGGTGTGGGCCCAGCCGAGGGAGCTGCGGGCGGCGTACGGAGAGGGCCCCTGGACGCCCGAGCGCATAGCCGACTTCCTCCCCGGCACCGTCGGCACCGACCCGATGCCGCTGCTGGCGCAACTGGAGGCCATGTCCGCCGCGGCGTCCCGCGGCGACCGCCCCAATACCTGATCCGGCCGCGGGCCCTGGACGGGCCGGCACCCGGACCATCCACCGCCGAGCGGGTGCTCGGCCTGCCGAAGGAGCCACGGTGAAGGGTGTCGTGTACGACGGGGAACGGGTCCGGGTCGTCGACGATCTGGAGATACGGGACGTGGGCCCGGGCGAGGTCATGGTCGAGGTCGCGGCCGCCGGACTGTGCCACAGCGACCTGTCCGTGATCGACGGGACGATCCCCTTCCCCGTTCCGGTCGTCCTCGGGCACGAGGGCGCTGGCGTCGTCACGGCGGTCGGCCCCGGCGTCGGTCATGTCGCCCCCGGCGACCATGTCTCGCTGTCGACCCTCGCCAACTGCGGTGCCTGCGCCGACTGCGACCGGGGCCGCCCCACCATGTGCCGCAGGGCCATCGGCCGCCCCGGCCGCCCCTTCTCCCGCGCCGGCGCTGACCTGTTCCAGTTCGCCTCCAACTCCGCCTTCGCCGAGCGGACGATCGTCAAGGCCGTACAGGCGGTGAAGATCCCGGACGACATCCCGCTGACCTCCGCCGCACTGATCGGCTGCGGGGTCCTGACCGGCGTCGGGGCCGTACTGAACCGCGCCAGGGTGGACCGCGGCGACACCGTCGTCGTCATCGGCACGGGCGGCATCGGCCTCAACGTCCTCCAGGGCGCACGCATCTCGGGCGCCAGCGCGATCGTCGCGGTCGACTCGAACCCCGCGAAGGAGGCCGCCGCCCGGCAGTTCGGCGCGACGCACTTCCTCTCCTCCACCGAGGGCGTACGGCAGATCCTGCCGACCGGCGCGGACCACGTCTTCGAGTGCGTCGGCAGCACCGCGCTCGTACGGCAGGCGATCGACCTGCTCGACCGCCGGGGCCAGGCGGTCCTGCTGGGCATGCCGGCGGCGACGGCGGAGGCGTCGTTCGTGCCCGCCTCGATGTTCCTGGACAAGTCGGTGCTCGGCTGCCGTTACGGCTCCTCGCGCCCGCAGCACGACATCGCCCTCTACGCCGAGCTGTACCGGCAGGGCCGGCTGCTCCTCGACGAACTGGTCACCGCGACGTACCCCGTCGAGGACTTCGCGAAGGCGGCCGAGGACGCCGAGCACGGACGGGTCGCCCGCGGCGTGCTCACCTTCTGAGGGGCGGCTGGCCCGTGCGCCTCGGCGCCGGGCCCCGGAGGAGCCGCGTGTCGGCAGGCCGGGCCGGCGCCGGCCTCAGCCGTTCCTGAGTGCCCGGAGCCGGTTGGCCCCGGCCTTCACGATCGACACGCGGCCGATGCGCAGGACGAGCTCGCTGTGCTTGGCCGGGACGGCGTACCGGGGCAGCCCTCGGCGGTACCAGCGCGTGCTTTTGAGGCCCGGCTGTGGCGCAACGGGCATCGACCAGGCCCGGCCGCGCTGGGACGGCAGCCACAGCGACACCGACCAGGTGCCCGGGGCGAGCCCGGACACCGGCACGTTCGCCGTGAAGCCGTTGTCGCCGCGCGGGGTGACGGGCAGCGTGACGGCCTTGCCGCCGTCGCTCTGCAGCCGCACGCCGAGTGCGGAGACGGGCACTGCGGCCAGCTTCCAGCTGCCGGAGACTTCCAGCCGGGAGGGGACCGACGACGACCAGCGGGCGCCGTCGACGTGCAGCTTGTCGGCGATCTTGTGCATGTTCTCGCCGATGTCGAGGGTGAGGTTGCTGTACGGGTGCGTGTAGTACAGGGCCGCGGCGAAGTTCTCCTCGCCGTCGGAAACGACGTAGGTCCGCGGTGCGGACTGCACCGCAGGCAGCCGCCGGTGCCCGAAGCGAATCTCCTTGACCACGTCCTGGACCCGCACGGCGACGAGGACGTCCCACAGGCCGTCGGGGAGCCTGCTGCCGTCGACGGCCTTCGCCAGGTCGATTTCGGCCGAGAAGCCGGCTGTGGGGTAGCGGTACTTCCCGCCGTCCTCCTTGTCCGCGCCGAGATCGGGTGTGGCTGTGGCCGTGGTGGGGAAGCGGTGCTCCGCCTTGCTGCCGCGCTCCCGCAGCACCAGCTCGGTGGAGGCTCCGTCCTGTGGTACCCGCCGCAGATAGGCGTGACCGGTCATCTTCAGCACGCTGCCGTCCACGGTGACGGAGTCCAGCCGGTGCCGGTCCGGGAGGGCCTTCGTGACGTCGTAGATCTCGTCGGGGACACCGCGCTCGGGGTCGCGGAAGAACGGCAGCAGGGTGTAGGCACGGTCGCCGTCGACGAGGATGCCGGGCTGCACGCCGGTCGAGCGGTGCTCGCGGTCGACCTCTTCCAGCTCGATCGAGTCCTGGAGCATCCCGCGCTGAATCAGCTCGCAGCGCAGACGTGTGATCGCGTTGACCCTGGCCTTCAGCGAGTCGGGGTAGGAGCGCTCCAGCAGGGCAGCCAACTGCTCGTAGTTCTTCTTCTGCAGCTCCGGGTCGGACTCCCTGGCCAGGTGGATCAGGGCGTGGAACATGTCGATCGACAGGTGCCGGTTCATCAGCCCGTCGCGGTCGGGCCCGGCCGGCACGTGCTCCTCGATGAGGTCGACCATCAGCTCCAGCACACGGATCCGGCTGTCGGCGCCATGCGTGGTGGTGGTGATGTTGCCGCCGTCGTCGCGCTTGACGATGTACAGGCAGTCGTAGTCGGCGACGACCGAGATGCCGTCCGCCTTCAGATAGAGCATGGCCGTGAAGAGCTGGTCCTCACAGGTCTTGTAGCCGAGCGGGAAGCGCAGCTCGTGCCTCTCGATCAGCTCGCGCCGGATCAGCTTCAGCGGGTTGAGCGCCCAGTAGACACGGGAGCTGAAGACGTCGGTGCGGGGCTGGTTGCGCAGGAACATCGAGGCGGGCGCGCCGCGGCCGTTGACGCCGACCATCTTGCCGAGCACGACGTCGGTCTTGTTCTTCTCCGCCATGGCCAGCATGCGCTCGAGGGCTTCCTCACCGAGGTAGTCGTCGGCGTCGAGGAAGAAGACGAACCTGCCGCGCGCGTGGTCCAGCCCCTTGTTGCGGGGGGCGGAGGGGCCGCCGGAGTTCTCCTGGTGGAACACCTGGAACAAACCGGGGTATTCGGCGGCAAAGCGTTCCAGCTCTTCGCCGGTCCCGTCGGTCGAGCCGTCGTTGACGGTGATGATCTCGATACGGTCGCGTCCGATGGACTGCTCGACCACAGAGGTGAGTGTCTTCGTCAGATACGGCATGGCGTTGTAGGCGCCGATGATCACGGAGATGTCAGGCGTGGTCAAGATCGAGTCCGTTTCGCGTGCTCCCCAGCTCCAGGGCTGCACGCGGCCCAGGGCCTCTCGTTTGGTGCCGTCGCTGAGTATCCAGGTGAAAGTCAAGGCAATCCTACAAATGGTCACGCCTGTGAATGCGTTGTGAACGTCACGGGTTGGCCACAGTGTGCGGAGCGGGCGCGTGTTCACCTTCCGGGCAGGCCCGGCTCCGTAGTTGACGGCCCGCGCGCTCACAGGGTTGTCTGCTGCGATGACCGACCTGCGCATCGAACAGGTGAAGGGTGACGCCGCTCTCGAGGACTGGCGGCACGTCCACAATGTGATCGTCCCTCCGGCCGCCATGTCTCCCGACGAGGTGAGGGAGCGTGCCGTGCGCCACCACCTGGAGGTCGCGTACGCCGGCGACGAACTTGTGGGCTGCTCGACCGTGCGGCCGCCCACGGACGAGTCGTCCACGGCCACGGTGATCGCCCGGGTGCTCCCCGCCCACCGGAACCAGGGGTTCGGCGCACAGCTGTGGGAGCGAGGGCTGGACCGGGCGCGGGCGCTCGACGCGGAGGTGATCGAGACGGTCGTCCTGGCGACCAACGTCGAAGGGCTGCGGTTCGCGCTGACCCGTGGGTTCGTGGAGATCGAGCGGTATGTGCTCCCGGGCGACACCGTCCCCTACATCGACCTGCGGCTGGCTCCCGCACGGAAGGTGCGCCGGTAGACCGTGGGCGGCACACCGAGCGTCGCCTGCAGGTGCTGGCGCATGGACTGGGCCGTGCCGAAGCCGGCGTCCCGCGCCACCCGGTCCACCGACAGATCCGTCGATTCCAGGAGATGCCGGGCCCGTTCCACGCGCTGCTGACTGAGCCACTGCCCGGGGCTGATGCCGACCTCCTCGCGGAAACGCCGGGTGAAGGTCCGGACCGACATCGCCTCCTGGTCGGCCATGTCCCGCAGCTGCAGCGGCTCGTGGAGCCGGCCGAGCGCCCAGGCCCGCGCGGTGGCGGTCGTCGCGACCTGCGGTTCAGGGACGGGCCGGTGGATGTACTGGGCCTGCCCGCCGTCCCGGTGCGGCGGTACGACCGTGCGGCGCGCGACGTCGTTGGCGACGGCCGTGCCGTGGTCGCGGCGCACGATGTGCAGGCACAGGTCGATGCCGGCGGCGACCCCGGCGGAGGTGAGCACGTCGCCGTCGTCGATGAACAGGACGTCCGCGTCGACCTTGACGGACGGGAAGAGCCGCTGGAAGTGCTCGGCCGTGGACCAGTGGGTGGTCGCGGGGCGGCCGTCCAGGTATCCGGCGGCGGCGAGCACGTATCCGCCGGTGCAGATGGACACCATGCGGGTGCCGGGCCGGACGTGCGCGAGGGCCGCGGCGAGCTCGTCCGGGAGCCGGCCCTCTTCGAACACGGGCCCGAGCTCGTAGGAGGCGGGCACGACGACGGTGTCGGCGGTGGCGAGCGCCTCGGGGCCGTGTTCGACGGTCACGGCGAAGTCGGCGTCCGTCATGACCGGCCCCGGCCTGATCCCGCAGGTGAGGATCTCGTACAGCCGGCGTCCCGCCGCATCCTTGGCGCGGCCGAAGATCCGGTGCGGGATGCCGAGCTCGAAGGGGAGCAGCCCGGTCAGCGCCAGGACGACCACACGGTGCGGTGTCACCTCATCCATGGCCCGATCCTATCGAATGCTGTCCCTCGGGCCACTCGTTGCGGACGATAACGAAAAAGGAAGCTGGGTGACGTGACCCAGACAACCGATCTCTCCGCTGCTCGGAGCAATGCTCTGCGCCGTCCGCCCCGTGTCCACCGAGCCTGGTTCGTCGCCGCCGTCACCTTCGTGACGATCATCGGCGCCGCGGCCTTCGCGTCCCTGCCCGGTCTGCTGATCGGGCCGCTGCACTCGGAGTTCAAGTGGTCGCGCGGCATGATCGGCTTCGCCGTCTCGGTCAACCTGGCGCTCTACGGGCTCACCGCGCCGTTCGCCGCCGCCCTGATGGACCGGTTCGGCATCCGCAAGGTCGTGGCCGTCGCTCTCGGCGTCATCGCGGCCGGGTCGGTGCTGACCGTGTGGATGACCGCGCCCTGGCAGCTCATCCTCTACTGGGGCGTGCTCGTCGGCCTCGGCTCGGGCTCCATGGCGCTCGCCTTCGCGGCGACCGTGACGAACCGCTGGTTCGTGCGGCGCCGCGGCCTGGTCACCGGCATCCTCACTGCCGCCGGGGCGTCCGGCCAGCTGGTCTTCCTGCCGCTGCTGTCCTGGCTGGTCGAGCACCACGGCTGGCGGCCCGCCGCGATCACCGTCGCGCTCTCGGCGCTGGCCGTCGTCCCGTTCGTGTGGCTGCTGCTGCGCGACCACCCGGCGGACGTGGGCCTCGCGGCCTACGGTGCCGAGGGCTTCACGCCCAAGCCCGCCCCGGTACCCGGCGCGGCGCGGCGCGCGGTCACGGTGCTCTTCCGAGCCGCCCGCACGGGCCCGTTCTGGCTGCTCGCCGGCACGTTCGCGATCTGCGGGGCCTCGACGAACGGCCTGGTCAAGACCCACTTCGTCCCGGCGGCCCACGACCACGGCATGCCCATCACCGCGGCCGCCTCGCTGCTCGCCGTGATCGGCGTCTTCGACGTCGTCGGCACGATCGCCTCCGGGTGGTTGACGGACCGCTTCGAGGCGCGGCGGCTGCTCGCCGTCTACTACGCGCTGCGTGGCATCAGCCTGCTCTTCCTGCCGATGCTGCTCGAGGCGACCGTCCGACCGCCGGTGCTGTTCTTCATCGTGTTCTACGGCCTGGACTGGGTCGCGACCGTCCCGCCCACCATCGCCCTGTGCCGCGAGCACTACGGCGACGACAGTGCGATCGTCTTCGGCTGGGTCCTCGCCTCGCACCAGGTCGGCGCGGCGGTGGTGGCCTTCGCGGGTGGTGTGGCGCGCGATGTCTTCGGCGAGTACGACGTCGTCTGGTACGCCTCCGGTGCCCTGTGCGCCGCGGCGGCCCTGATGGCGCTGGTGATCCGGCGCAAGCCGCTCCCGGTGCTGGACCCCGCCACGCCGTGATCCGCCCCGCCCCGGCCGCTCAGTGACCGAGCCGCCCGAACCGGCCGCGGTGGAACAGCAGCGGCGCGGCGTCCTCGTCGGCGTCCAGTGCCTCGACCCTGCCGACCACGACGAGATGGTCGCCGCCGGTGTGCACGGCCTGGATCGTGCAGTCGATCCAGGCGGTCACGCCCTCCAGCCGCGGCGACCCGGTGACCGGCGCCGGCCGGTAGGCCACCCCCGCGAACTTGTCCGCCCCGCTGACCGCGAAGCCCCGGCACAGATCGCCCTGGCCGGCCGCCAGCACGTTGACGCAGAAGGTGCCGGCGCGGGCGATGCGCGGCCAGGTGGTGGACGTGCGCCCGACCATGAACACGACGAGCGGCGGGTCGAGCGAGAGTGAAGAGAACGACTGACACGCGAACCCGGCGGGCCCTTCCGCGTCGAGAGCGGTCACCACGGTGACCCCGGTCGCGAAGTGGCCGAGCACCCGGCGGAACTCCCGGGCGGCGACCGGCAGCCGTTCGTCCTCCCCGACGGCCCGCAGGGCGGGCGCCGCAGGGGCGTCGTACACCCCGACGCCGGTGGGTGCCCCGACCGAGCGGAGGTAGCGGACGGCGGCGGCGGCCATTCCTGCGTGTCCCATCACATCTCCATTGAACCTGACGGGTCGTCAGATGGGAACCCCGGGGGACGGGTGAGGCGGGGTGCTCACTCCCTGCCGGGAAGTGGGCACCCCGCCCTTGGCGTTCCGGTGCTCAGCGCTTGGTGCTGTTGTTGAAGAGCGAGCGCGACCAGACGTAGCCGACCAGGGCGATGCCGGCGCACCATGCCAGCGAGATCCAGCCGCTGTTGCCGATCTCCGTTCCGGAGAGCAGGCCGCGCAGTGTCTCGGTCATCGGTGTGAACGGCTGGTACTCGGCGAACCAGCGCAGGCCCGGGGACATCGAGTCGGCCGGCACGAACGCCGAGCCAAGGAACGGCAGGAACTGGACCAGCAGCGGCTTGTTGCTCGCGGACTCGACGGTCTTGGAGATCAGGCCGAGCGCGCACGACAGCCAGGTGACGGCGAACGCGACGGTCGTGAGAAGGCCGGCGGCGGCGAGCCACTCCAGTGGGCTCGCCCCTGAACGGAAACCGAGGGCGAGGGCGACGCCCACCACGAGGACGAGGCTCACCATCGTGGTGAGGACGCTGCCGAGCACATGCCCCGTCATGAACGACGTGCGCGTGATGTTCATGGTGCGGAAGCGGTTGATGATGCCCTCGGTCATGTCGGTGCAGACCGCGATCGAGGTCGACATCGACCCGGCCGCCACCCCCATGATGATGACGCCGGGCGTCAGGTACTCCAGATACGCCTCCCGGCCACCGCCCATCCCGGCGCCGATCGAGTCCCCGAAGGCGTACACGAACAGCAACAGCATCAGGATGGGCGTCATGGCAGGGCCCAGTGACACGGCCGGGTAGCGCAGCGCGTGCTTGATGTTGCGCCGCAGCATCGTCATCGAGTCGTGCACGGCGTAGGTGAGGGTGCTCATCGCAGGGTCTCCTTGACGTGGAGGGCGGATCCGGTGCCGGGGGTGCCGTCGCCGGTCAGGGCGAGGAACACGTCGTCGAGGTCGGGGGTGTGCACGGAGAAGTCGGCGGCGCGGATGCCGGCGGCGCCGAGCCGGTCGAGCAGGGTGCGCAGCGCGTCGAGCCCGCCGTCGCCCGCGATGCGCAGGGCGAGCTCCTCGTCGTCGCGGGCCGCGCCGGGGAAGGCGTCGGCCGCGCGCTCGTACTCGTCGGGTTCGGTGAACCGCAGTCGGACATGGCTGCCGGGGATCTGCGCCTTGAGCTCGTCGGCGGTTCCTTCGGCGACGATCCGGCCGCCGTCGAGCACCGCGATGCGGTCCGCCAGCTGGTCGGCCTCCTCCAGGTACTGCGTGGTGAGGAAGACGGTGACGCCGCCGGCGACGAGCGAACGCACGGTCTCCCACATCGTGCGGCGGCTGCGCGGGTCGAGGCCGGTCGTCGGCTCGTCGAGGAAGATCACCTGCGGGTCGCCGACCAGCGTCATGGCGAGGTCGAGCCTGCGCCGCATGCCGCCGGAGAAGAAGGCGGCGCGCTTGTGCGCGACGTCCGCTATGTCGAACCGCTCCAGCAACTCCTTGGCCCGCTTGCGTCCTTCGCGCTTGCCGAGGCGCAGCAGGTCGGCCATGAGGAGCAGGTTCTCCTCGGCGGTGAGCAGGTCGTCGAGCGCGGAGAACTGCCCGGTGACGCCGATCGCGGCCCGCACGCCGGCCGGTGACGTGGCGACGTCGTGGCCCGCGACCTGGGCCTGGCCGCCGTCGGCGGCGATGAGCGTGGACAGGATCTGCACGGTGGTGGTCTTGCCGGCGCCGTTCGGCCCGAGCAGCGCGAACACGGTGCCGGACGGGATCCGGAGGTCGATGCCGTCGAGGACGGTCTTGTCGCCGTACGACTTGCGCAGATCGGCGGCGGAGACGGCGGCGGGCGGCTGCTGGCCGCCCTGCCTGGGCATGGGCATGACAGAAGAAGGCATGGAGCCCCCCATTCGAAGGCGTGGTGAGCGGTGAAGTGGCCTTGCTTGTGAACGAGGTCGGGCAGGTCAGGCCCGGGCGCGGCGGATGTCGATGTTGCCGTAGCGGGTACGGGCCTTGATCTCGACGGAGTCCTCGGACTCGTCCGGGCTCTCGGACGCGGTGAGCGCGTTGCGCACCTGGCCGGCGCCCGAGCTGACGTCGAGCCAGGCGGAGGTGCCCTTGCGGACGCCGACCTCGATGGCGCCGTAGGAGGTCTCCAACTGGACGGTGCCGCGGGCGACGTCGCCGACGCGCAGGGTGCCGTGGGCGGTGGTGGCGGCGACCGATCCCTCGGCGCGCTCGACGATGATGTCGCCGTTGGCGCCGCTCACGCGAAGATCGCCGAGAGCGTCGCCGACGATCGTGGTGCCGTGCGAGTTCTTCAGGACGGCCAGACCGTCGACGGTGCCGACGCGCAGGCTGCCGGAGCTGGTGGTGATCTCGGCGTGGCCCTCGACACGGTCCACGGTGATGTTGCCGTGGGACGCGGTCAGGTGCAGCGGCCCGGTGGTGTCGAGGTGGACGTCGCCCGACGAGGTCTTCACGCGGACCTCGCCGAACCGGCCCTCGCCGTACACCTGGGCCCAGGCGCCGGTCGTCTCCATCTGCGAGCCCGTGGGCAGTTCGACCGTCACGTCGACGGTGCCGGTGCGCCCGACGAAGTAGCGCTGCTTGGGCGTCCTGATGGTCAACAGGCCGCTCGAGTACGTGACCTCGGTCTGCTCGGCCGCCCGCACGTCCTGGTCCTTCTTCGGGTCGCGGGGCCGCACCTCGACGAGGGTGTCCAGCCGGTCGGCGGCGACGAATCGGATGGATCCGGCTTCAACATGGGCCGTGGCCGAGATCGCTGCAGGGGTGTCGAAAGAAGGCATGACTGTCCCGTCCTCTTGGTCTTCGTGGCGTCCCTGCTGGTGGGACGTGGTGTGGGTGAAGTGAGGCGGGGCGGGGCGCAGCTAGCGCACCCAGCCCGTGAAGCTCTGTCCGACGGTGCGGGTGGTGCGGGACTTCTCCGTCGTGCGCGCCGGGGCGCCGCCGTCGACCGCGGCCGACACGGCTCGTACCAGCCATGCGTTGACCGACAGACCCTCGCGGCTCGCGGCCTCCTCGGCGCGCGCCTTGAGGTGGGCCGGCAGCCGCAGATTGACGCGGGCGGTGCCGCCGTCGTCGCCGTCGGCCGGGGCCGGCGCCTGGAGCGGCTCGGCGGGGCCGCTCCTGTCCTCGTAGGCCTCGTCGCCCGCCGGCCGTGTCACCACGAAGTCGGGGTCGAGCCCGCGCAGCCGTACGTCGACCGAGCCCGGGGCGAGTTCACGGGTGATCTCGTCCATCGCGGCGGACAGCACATTGAGCATCGTCAGACGGGTCGCCGACTCCAGGGGCGCGGTGAGCCGCTCGGCCAGCTCGCGGGCTTCTTCGCCGCCGGCTTCGGCGGCCACCGCGAGTTCGCGGCGGAGGGTGTCGACATACGGCGTGAGGTCCATGACGCCATAGTGGCATCACTATGGCGCCACGTGCAACCCCGAGAGGGGGTGTGGTGGTGCAGGTGGCCGACCGGGCGGCTCTGACCTGCGAAAACGTGCTGGCATTGAAGTGCGTCAGTGCGGTGCCACGCGAACTTATGGCCGCTCTGACGCCTCTGGTGGCGCCGTGTGGTGCCATGAGTGGTGCCAGCGATGTCAACGGCCCCGCGGGCCGGCAGCCCTAGCGGCCCTCGAACTCCGGTGTCCGGCGTTCCACGAAGCTCCGTACGCCCTCGTGCGCGTCCCGTGTCGTCATGTTGAGTTCCTGGGCCGTCGCCTCAGCCGCGAACGCGGAGGCGCGGTCGGCGTCCAGGGATGCGTTCACCAGCTGCTTCGTCAGGGCGATCGCGCGGGTCGGGCCCGTCGCGAGGCGGGCGGACCACGCGCGGGCCGTCTTCTCCAGCTCGTCCGGGGCGACCACCCGGTTCACGAGGCCGAGTCGGGCCGCGTCCTGCGCGGAGAGGGCGTCGCCGAAGAACATCAGTTCCTTCGTGCGCTGCGGGCCGACCAGCCGGGGCAGCAGGTACGCCCCGCCGCCGTCCGGTACGAGACCTCGGCGGACGAACACCTCGATGAAGCGCGCCTCCTCCGCCGCCAGGACCAGGTCGCAGGCGAAGGCCAGATGCGCGCCGATGCCCGCCGCGGTGCCGTTGACCGCTGCGATCACCGGCTTCTCGCAGTCCAGTACGGCACCGATCAGGCGCTGAGCGCCGAGCCGGATGGTACGGGCGATGTCGCCGGCGACGTGTTCGCGGGGCGGCGCGCCCCGCAGATCGGCGCCCGCGCAGAATCCCCTGCCGGTCGCGGTGATGACGACCGCCCGGACCGCAGGGTCCGAGGAGGCCTCGGCGAGCAGCGCGATGATCCGCTCCCGCTGGTCCCAGGTGACCGCGTTCATCGCCTCCGGGCGGTTGAGGGTGATCCAGGAGACGCCCTCGGCCACGGCGGACAGGACGTCGTCGCCGCTCACCGGCACACCGCCAGCGCGTCCAGCGCCACCGCGCCCTGCCCGCGGGGCAGCACCATCAACGGGTTGACGTCCAGCTCCGACAGCTGGTCGCCCAGTTCCAGAGCCATCCGCTGGACCCGCAGGACCACCTCCACGAGCGCGTCCACGTCCACCGGCGGGCCGCCCCGCACGCCCTCCAGCAGGGCGTGGCCGCGCAGTTCGGTGAGCATGGCCCTGGCCTGGTCCTCGCCGAAGGGCGGCACGCGAACGGCGGTGTCATGCAGTACCTCCACCAGGACGCCGCCCAGCCCCACCGTCACGGTCGGGCCGAACAGCTCGTCCTGGGTGACGCCGACGACCATCTCGACGCCCCGCTCCACCATCTGGCAGACCAGGACGCCGTCGAGGTCGACGCCCTCGTAGCGGGCGATGTCCGTGAGCTCGCGGTACGCGTCCCGCACCTGGCTGGCGGAGGTGAGGCCGATCTTCACCAGGCCCAGCTCCGTCTTGTGCGCGAGCTGCGGCGCTGAGGCCTTCATGACGACGGGGTAGCCCACCAGGGCCGCCGCCCGTACCGCCGCGGCCGCGCTGGTCACCAACTGCTCGCGCGGCACCCGGATCCCGTACGCGCGCAGCAGGCTCTTCGCCGCGTGCTCGCTCAGCTGCCCCGGCCGCAGCAGCGCCTGCGCCTTGCGGAAGGACGGGGAGCAGGTGCGCGGGGCCTCGTCGAAGGGGGAGCGGTAGTGGGCCGTGAACCGGTGGTGGGACAGGTGGGCGCGCACGGCCGTGACACAGTTGCCGAAGGTGCGGAAGGTGGCCACGCGCGAGGAGCCGAGCAGTGTGTCGCGGTACGCGGCCTCGGTGCCGACCGGCGACCCCCACACCACGCACACCAGCTTGTCGGTGGCCTCGGCGGCGTCCACCAGGTCCTGGGCGAGCCGGTCGCTCATCGGCGGGAACGGGCCGGTGATGGGGCAGATCAGCACGCCGACGTCCGGATCGGCGAGTATCGAGTCGATGATCCTGCGGCCGCGCCAGTCGCCGACCGGGTGGCCACCGTTGTCGATCGGGTTCGAGACGTTGAGGTATGACGGTATCCACTGGTGCAGTTCCGCCTGCCGGGCGTCGCTCAGCCGCGGAAGGCGCAGCCCCGCCGCTGTGGCCAGGTCCGCGAAGTGTGCGCCGGTGCCGCCGGAGATGGAGTAGACGGCGACGCCGTCGGACACCGGCCTGCGGGCGCGCGCCAGCAGCGCGGCGGTGTCCTGGAGTTCGTCGAGGCCGTCGACGCGGATCACGCCGTACTGCCGCATCGCCGCGTCCACCACCGTGTCCGCGCCGGTGAGCTTGCCCGTGTGCGAGGCGGCCGTCCGTGCTCCGGTGTCGGTGCGGCCGACCTTGACGGCGACGACCGGCACCCCGCGCCGGGCCGCCCGGTCCGCGGCCAGCAGGAACGAACGCCCGTCCTTGAGGCCCTCCACGTAACACGCGATGGCGCCGACCTCCGGGCGTTCGGCGAAGTACGAGATGAAGTCGGCGGTCTCCAGGTCGGCCTCGTTGCCGGTGGGCGCCCAGTGGGAGAGCCGTATGCCCAGTTCCTGAAGGGTGAAGACGGGCCGCCCCTGGTGGCCGGACTGGGTGATGAGCGCGATCGCCGGGCCCTCGAGGTCGTCGCGGAACTCCTCGAAGGCGTTGAGGTTGGTGTTGGGCCCGAGGAGCCGGATGCCGGAGCGCTCCACGGCGGCGGCGAGCCGCGCCTGGGCGGCGGCGCCCTCCTGCCCGGTCTCCGCGTATCCGGAGGCGAAGGCCACGGCGAACTTCGCCTTGACCTCGGCGAGTTCCTCGATCACCGGCAGCGGATCGCTGATCAGCAGTACGGCGAGGTCGACCGTTTCCGGCAGCGCGCGCACCGAGGGGAAGCAGTCGATGCCGAACACGGACGTACGGGTGGGATGCACGGGGTGCAGGCGGGCGCCGACCCGCGCGGCCCAGTCGACGAGTTGACGGGTGATGCCCGTGTTGGGCCTGCCCTCGGCGTCCGACGCCCCGACGACGGCCACGGAGGAGGGGCGGAAGAACCGGTCGAGGTCCGGCACCGGTGCGTACAGGGGGCGGCCGCTGACGTCGAGGTCACCGGCGGACGCGGCCGGCCGGGCGGCCTCGTGCACGGCGTTTCTGGGTCCGTCGCCACAGGCGACGACACGCGCGCGCAAGCCGGAGGTGAGGGTGCCGTGAGTTGATCCGAGCATCGCTGGTCTCCGCTCCCGCTCGATGGCCGGGGCGCGCCGGAGTCGCCTCGGCCAGTTAACTGACGCTCTGTCAGGTTAGCGAACTGACTACGCGTCAGGAACCGTTGTGCCCACAAAGACCGCCACCCACGCCGCTCCTCACGGAAACGCCGCCGCGGCCGCGCAGAGCAGCAGGCTCTGCGTCGGCCGCGGGCCACGGTCCACACCCCGTCCGTCAGAAGTGCACGCGACGGTTCTCCGACGTCACCCGGTAGCGGATGTTCCACAGGCTCCGCCGCACGTACGTGCGCTGCAGCCAGCGGTCCTGGCCGTCGTAGCGGGCCGTGAACGACGACCTCGCGTGCACACCCTTGCGGTTGTTGATCAGCAGTGCCTGGCCCGGCCGCAGCAGCACCTTGTGCGCGACCGAGCGGCAGACGCCCTGCAACTGGTCCAGCGCGGCCTGTGCCCCGCCGGTCAGCGCCCGGACCCCGTTCGCGGAGATCGCGATCTCCGGGCATTCCGAGCTGCCGCTGATCAGCGGGACCGGGTCGGAGAGCACCTCCGCGTCGCCGGCCATGTTCCTGGTGTAGCTGCCGGGCGCGTTCAGCCGGAACAGCGGGCTGTGGAGCGTCTCCAGCACCTGCGGGTCGAGCGCCGCGGAGATGTCGCGGGCGTCCGCGTAGTGCGTCGCGGCGATGCCCTCGTGGTCGGAGCGCAGGCAGCTGAGCACCAGGAAGTCGGGGTTGGCGACGTCATAGCGGCCGATCACGTCGTGCATGATGTCGCTGTGGAAGTTCAGGAAGACTTCCGAGCCCTGGTTGGTCTGGGTCTTCGAGCCGCCTTCGACCGGGATGACGTCGTGGACGAGCTGCCCCGCCTTCTCGGTCAGTACACCGAGCGGTTCGCCGAGCAGGCCGCTCAGCCCCAGCAGCACCCCCTCCGCGACGAAGCTCGCCTTGTCGCGGCTCGGGCCGCCGTCGGACGGCGTGGCCGGCAGGCCCGCGTCCACCGGCAGGTTGTCGACGAGCGTCACACCGGGGGTGTCGATGTGCCGGCCGAAGTCCAGGACCTGCTGGAGCAGCGGCGTCGGCAGGGACGCGAAGATCTGGTGGTAGCGGGCCATGGCCCAGTCGATGTCCGTGTTGGGGTCGGGCATCGCGGCGAGTTCGGCGCCGATGGCGTCCCGGACCTCGTCGGGCAGCGTGACGGTGCCCAGGGTCGGGGGACGCTCCGATGCCGGTGTGCCGGAACCGGCGCCGAGCGGTCGGTCAACGGTGGCGGTCATGGCGGATCACACTCCTTGGAGCTCGGATACGGGGAACGGCGCGGTCGGGTCGTTCAGTTGGTCGTGCAGACGCTGGGCGAGATGCAGGGCGTCGTCCTCACCGGCCGCGAGGTGGGTGGCGACCTTGCTGCCGCGTACGGCGGTCACCGGCACACCCGCGAAGTCGCCGGGCACCAGTCCCTGCCGGCGCTGGAACTCCGCCAGGTCGACGAAGCCGCCGACGACGGCCACCAGCGGGCCCGAGGTGAGCCGGATCGTGTCGATGTTGGCGCCGTGGAAGGCCTGGAACGCGCGGTCCGCGAGTTCGTCCGTGTCGTAACGCAGTGCCACGGACCGCTGGTTGAGCACCACCGCGGCGACGGACGAGCCCGCCGTGCCGATGACGGAGCCCACCGGGAACGGTGCGCGGTTGAGCCGGCAGGCGATCTCGACCCGGTGCTTCTGCGCGAGCCGTACGGCCCTGCGGTGCAGCACCTTCGCCCCGTACAGCGACATCAGCGCCGCCGTGTTGTACGAGACCTCCTTCAGCAGGCGTGTGCCGCTGACCAGGTGCGGGTCGGTGCTGTAGATGCCGTCCACGTCTGAGTGGATCTCGCACCGTGAGGCGCCGACCGCCGCGGCCACGGCCACGGCCGACAGGTCGGAGGAGTTCTTGCCGAGCCAGGTGGGACGGCCCAGTTCGTCGGCGGCCTGGCCGCCCGGCACCACGACCACGTCGTTGTCCCGCAGGGCGGCACGCAGCGGAGCGGGGTCGGTGCGCTCCAACCGCGCCCACATGAACGACGAGTTGGTGACGAGTCCCAGCTGGTGGCCGGCCAGCACCGTGGAGCGCAGCCCGCGCCGGTGCACGGCCGTGGCCAGCAGCTGGGCGCCGATGGTGTCGGCGAGGGTGAGCAGACCCGCGACGGTCTCGTCCTCGGGGTGGGGGTTGACCTGGCTGAGCCGCTCCCGGAACTGCTCGGTCTCGCCCGGCTGGCCGCTGACCACGACGACGAGCTTCGTGCCGTCGTCGTGGAAGCGGCGCTCCAGCGCCTCGGCGAGGTCGCCGTAGGCGGCCAGCGTGCGGAAGCTGGATCCGCCGAACTTCAGGACGGCGGGTGCGGTCACAGCGTGCCCCGCTCGACGAGCTCCTCGGCGATCTGGATGGCGTTGAGAGCGGCGCCGATACGAAGGTTGTCGGCGACGAGCCACAGCCAGAAGGCACGCGGGTTGTTCTGGGTGATACGGACCCGGCCGACGTGCACATGGTCGGGGTCGCCGACCGTGGTCGGCGTCGGGAACGCGGTGCGGACCTCCTGGTCGTGGACGGTCACCTCGGGCAGGCCGGCGAGCACGCCGACCAGCTCGGTGCGGTCGACCGGCTCCTGGCACTCGACGTAGACGGACTCGGAGTGGCAGTTGGCGACCGGGACTCGGACACAGGTGGTGGTGACGTCCAGGTGCGGCATGCCGAGGATCTTGCGGGACTCGACGAGCATCTTCTGCTCCTCCAGCGTGAAGCCGGAGTCGAGGAAGCGGTCGATCTTCGGGATGACGTTGAACGCCAGGTTCGGGGTGAACTCCTGAGGTTCGAAGTCGGTGTCCGGCCCCTGCAGCGAGGCGCGGCTGGCTTCCTGGAGCTCCTCGACCCCGGAGTATCCGAGGCCGGAGGCCGCCTGGTAGGTGGAGACCACGGCGTGCCGGATGCCCCAGCGCGTCTCGACGCACTGCAGCAGCCGCACCAGCGGGATCGTGGAGCAGTTGGGGTTGGCGATGACACCGCTCCTGGGGCGCCGGTCCAGCTCGTGCGCGTTGACCTGCGGCACGACGAGCGGGGTGTCCGGGTCCATCCGGAAGGCGATCGTGTTGTCGATGACGAGGGCCCCCGCGGCGGTGGCGACCGGCACCCACTTCTCGCTGACGGACGTGCCGGCGGAGAAGAAGGCGACGTCCACGCTCGAGAAGTCGAACTCCTCGACGGCCTGCACCGTGTACTCGCGGTCCTCGACGGTGAGCACCCTGCCCGCCGACCTCGAGGAGGCCACCAGCTCCATGGACCGGTAGCGCAGGCCCCGTTCCTCGATCAGCTCGATCAGCGTCGAGCCGACGGCGCCGGTGGCTCCGACGATGGCGATGCGCGGGGCGGATGCGTCGGTGACACGTGTCATCGGGAGTCTCCGATCGTGATCTTCTCGCCCTCGGCGCGCGCGTCGGCGGTCTCGGGGCGAGGAGTGGTTGCGGGTGCGGTGGAATTCGCGGGTCCGGTGGGGACGGACGCGGGCGCGGGGGAGGCGGCGGGCGGCTCCGCGGCGGGACGGCGGCCGAACGTCCAGCCCAGGTTGATGCCGAGGCTCGCGCCGATGATCAGCGGGATGCCGAGTGCCTGGAGCAGGCTGACGCTGTGCCCGTAGACGGCCCAGTCGCACAGCATGGCCACGGCCGGGTAGACGAAGGCCAGTACCGCGATCTTGGCAGTGGGCAGCTTCTGGTACGCCGAGTACATCAGGACGTACATCAGGCAGGTGTGGATCAGGCCGAGTCCGACCAGCCAGCCCCAGTCCGCGCCCAGGCCGCTCATGTCGGCGAAGGTGGCGAAGGGAAGCAGCAGCGGGATGCCCAGCACCACCTGGATCAGCGCGACGAGGTGCGGCTTCACACCGGTGACGCGCTTGGTGATGACGGTGGACAGCGCGTAGAAGAGCGCCGCGAGCAGCGCGAAGCCCAGGCCGGTCAGGTAGGTCTTGTCGCCGCCGCCCTGGAAGTCGGAGACGGAGACGCCGGCGACCAGGATCAGACCGACGAACGCGACGCCCAGCCAGGCGAACTTGGTGCGCGTGAGCTTGTCACGGAAGAGCAGGGCGCCGAGCAGCACCACGTAGAACGGCTGCGTGTGGTAGACGACGGTCGCCACGGAGATCGACGTCGACTCGTACGACTCGAAGAGGAACGCCCAGTTGAAGACGATGAAGACGCCGCCGAGCGCGGCCAGGCCGACCTTCTTCGGGGTCAGGTTGTGGTTCTTGAACAGGCCGCGCACCAGGCAGTAGAGACCCAGCGCGACGGCGCCGAACACACAGCGGAAGAAGACGACGTTGAACGGGGACGCGCCGGACTCCACCACGAAGATGCCGAGGGTGCCGGAGAGCACCATGGCTGCGGTGAGCTCGATCGCTCCCTTCGTCTCCGTGCTTGCGGGGCGGGTTTCTGTACTCATGAGAGTCCCTCCAGGGATGGGGTGGGGGGCGCCGCGGTGGGGCCCCGGCCGTTCACTGCAGGGGGACGGGGTAGTACAGCCCGCCCCTGGTCCACAGTTCGTTCAGGCCGCGCGGCACGCCGAGGCCGGAAGCGGCCCCGAGGTTGCGCTCGTAGATGTCGGCGTACGTGCCGACCGCGGCCAGGACCCGGGCCGCCCAGCCCTCGTCGAGGCCCACGGCGGGCCCGTGCGGGCCGGCCAGGGACGCGGCCTGCGCCAGCGCTTCCTCGCGCCGCCCTTCGCCCGCCTCGTCGACGTGGTGCTCGGCCGCCGTCAGCAGCTGCAGCACCCAGCGGCACAGCCGGTACCAGTCGGCGTCGTCGTCGCGCACGGCGGCGGCCATCGGCTCGCGGGAGATCGCCGTGTCGAGGATGCGGTGCGCCTGCGGGTCCGGGAGAGCGGCACGCTCACCGGCGAGGGCCACCCGGTCCAGCACATAGGCCGCGCACTCGCCGGAGGCGTAGCCGGCCAGGGTGTCCGCCGGTGTCGGAAAGGCGACCGGTTCCACGGCGAGGCCGCGGCGCCCGTACCAGGCGGCCAGGTTCGCGGCGCTTGTGGTGCCGTCCTGCACGGCGACGCGCCGCCCGGCCAGCTGAGCCGGATCGTCGATGCCGCTGTCGGTGCGGACGAGGAACCCCTCCCCGTCGTAGCAGGTGACCCCCGCGAACAGGACCGGCCACTGCGCCTCCCGGCGCACTGTCCAGGTCAGGTTGCAGACCGTCAGCTCCGCGTCGCCCGCCGACAGCGCCTCCAGCCGGTCGGCCGGCGCGGACGGCAGCCATTGCACCGCCTCGGCGTCGCCGAGCGCGGCGGCCGCGACGGCGCGCGCCACGTCGGTGTCCAGCCCCGTCCAGCCGTCCGGGCCCTGGAGGGACAGGCCGCGGATGCCGCGGCTCACGGCGGCACGCAGCACACCCCGTCGGCGCACCGCTTCCAGGGTCCTGCCCGCCGAGGTGCCAGGCGCGGCTTCGTTCACGGCGGGGGCAATGGTGACAGCGCTCATGACAGGCTCCGGAACGGGGTTCGGGTCAACTGCTCACGGTCGAAACGGCGCTCGTTGTAGCCGAGCATGTCGATCAGGCCCTGCGCGGTGAGCGCCGAACGCTCACCCCCGGTGTGCGCGGGGATCGACATCGCCCCCGGGTCGGACCAGCGCAGCAGCCCGCGCGGGTCGACGTACGCACGGGACTTGTTGGCGTTGTCGCGGTGCAGGCAGAACGGGACGTCGAGATGGCCCCGGGCGAAGGCCCGTACCAGGGCCTGGCCGACCGTGCCGCCCAGCTCCAGGGTGCTGTCGACGAGGTGCAGCGCCTCCTCGTACAGGCCGGTCCGCGTGGGCAGTTCAGGGGCGCCGGAAGCCCGCTCGTCGGCGGCGATCGCCGCGGCGAACTCCAGCGCGTCGACGTTCTCGGCGACCGTCGGGATCCGGTGTGCCTCCGCCGGCGTCTTCACGATCAGCCGCTCCGCGCCGCTGCGCACCGCGAGTCGCGCGCTGTCCTCCAGGATCCGGAAGGAACCGACGGGCGTACGGGGATAGACGCCCATGTACGTGTAGAGGACGACGTGCCAGTCGGTGGCGGCCAGCCGCTCGCCGGCGAGCCTGCGCAGCGCGGCGATCGCCTCCAGGTCCTGACCGGGGTGTGTCTGCTGCGCGTAGCTCAGCGAGATGCTGGTGAGGCCGTGCTCCTGGAAGAACAGCCCCTCCAGGATGCTGAGCGCCACCAGCAGGCTCGGCGGGCACAGCTGGCCCAGCATGCAGCCGCCGAAGCTCTCCAGATGCATCTGCTCGTCCTGAGCGGCGAGCAGGTCGCAGCAGCGGGACCAGGCATCCACGGCCTCGGACAGCGGGGCCCTGCTGTAGGGAAGGCAGTAGGAGACCGGACCGCCCTCGGTGGCGTCGATGCCCGTCTCCACCATCGCCTCGAACAGCGGGTAGGGCAGGGCGGAACCGTGCCGTACCTGGATGGGGAAGTCGTCGCCCGCGAGGCCGGACAGCATCTCCCGGGTGGCGTCGGCGCCATGGGCCACCAGCGGGAAGCCGTTCAGCTCGGCTCCGGTGCGCAGGGCGGAGCGGGCGGAATCGTGGTCGTTGACTCGGGTGTAGCTGTCCAGGGTGATCGTGCCGACGGCCGTGGCCCGGGCCGCACGGACCCCGCGCAGCCCCTCGCGCATGACGGGTATCTCGGCGAACCCCATACGCGGCTGCACGACAAGCCGGCCGGCTTCCTTCGCCCCGTGGACGAACGACGAGAAACGGCTGCGGCGCGGCGACCGCACAGCGGTGGCCGTGGAATCCGCGGCCGCGGACGCCACATTGCCGGACATGGAATGCGAAACGGTGGCGAGGGCGCTGCTCATGCGGCGGCCTGCGCCATCTCGAGGGCGCCCCGGCGTGACGGGCCCAGTCCACGGAGGAATTCGTTGAAATTCTCCAGGCCGCCTTCGGATTCGAATACGGCGTCGAAACCACCGGCCGAAAGCGCCTCGATGAACTGCACGTTCTCGGCGCCACGCACCCCGAGCTTGCCGCCGATGACGACCCGCAGGTCCGCGAGATCCGGCTCACTGCGTATCTTGCCTATCAGCCGCAGACCGTCCAGGTGGCCGTGACCGTTGACGGTGCTCAGCACCAGAACGTCCGGCCGTAGTTTCCGGCACTCCTCGATGATGACCTGATCGGGCACGCAGGCGCCGAGATTCGAGACCTCGCCGCCGTGCTCCTCGAGCAGCAACTGAAGAAAGACCAGGTTCCACATATGGGCGTCGGAAGATACGCTCGACACCAGGAATTTTTTCGCCGGGCGCACAATATTGGGCATTCTGAGCTCCGCAACGTGAAGGGAATGACGAAAGATATGATTCCGGTGTCTTGACAATCCCGTCCAGCTGTCTCCGAGCGGACTCTTCGATACCGGAAATCGCGAAGTCCGATCAGGGGGCACGGTCGGGCCGGGGCCGGGTGCCCGGCCGCCGGCCGGGTCCGTCAGTAGTCGCCGGACATGAACTCGACCGTGCGGTCGATGAACAGCCGCATCTCACGCGACAGATGCCGGCCCCGCCGCCACGCCAGCTGCGTGAACACCTCGAACGGCGGCTCCCAGGCGAGCACCGTGAGCGACCCGGCCTCGATGTCGTCGGCGACCGTCATCGTGGGCAGCAGCGCCACCCCGAGGCCCGCCGTCAGACCGCGCTTGATGGACTCGATGTTGCCGAACTCGAGGAACGGCACCGGCTCGCCCGTCCCGTCGTTCAGCTCCGCCTCGAACAGCTCCCGGTACGCGCAGCCGGCCTCGGGAGCCAGCACCTGTACCTCGCGCAGCTGCTCGAGCGTCACCTTCTCCTCGGCGGCCAGCGGGTGTTCGGGAGCCGCCACCACGACCAGCGGTTCGGCGCCCAGCACCTCGCTCTCCACACCGGAGTGCTGCGTCTCCGCCTCCATCAGGAAGCCCATGTCGAACGTGCCCTGGCGCAGCGAGTGCAGCGTCTCCGCGCACAGGCTGGGCCGCAGCACCAACTGCAGCTGTGGATAGCGGTGGTGGAAGAACTCCAGCACCGGAGGCATCCGGTAGGAGGTGATGCTCTCCATGGTGCCGATGGTCAGCAGTCCGGCGGGGCCGCCCGCGCCGGAGGCCGCCCCGCGGGCCTCGCCGGCGAGCGTGAGCATCTGCTCCGCGTACGGCAGCAGCCGCCGGCCGGCCTGGGTGAGCTGGATCTTGCCGGACAGCCGCTCGAAGAGTTCGGCGCCCAGGGAGGTCTCGAGGCTCTTGATCTGCGCCGTCACGCTGGACTGGGCGTAGTTGAGCTCCGTCGCGGCGCGCGTGAAGCTGAGCAGCGTGGCGACTTTGTGGAAGGTCGTCAGTTGTCGGATGTCCACTGGGCCTCCAGGTGAGGAGATTCGGCGATGAGCGGTGTGTGCGGCTCGGGGATTCAGCGCTGCCAGCCCCAGTCGTCCTCGCCCTCGGCCGGAGTGGTGGTCGGGGCTCCCCCGGCGACCGCCGGAGCGGCGCTCGAGGAGGCGTTGACAAAGGCGTGCTGTCCGGGTCCGGCGACGGCCGCGGCGGGCACGGCGAGGACCGTGCCGAGCGCGAGGGCGGCGATCGCGGCGGTACGGACGGGACGCTTCGAAGGCATGACTGTTCCTCGGGTCGGTGACATGCGGGATGGTTTGCGGCGGTTCGCCCTTGGGGCGCTGCCCCGCCGGTGATCACCAGCTTCCCCTCCGTGACGGCCCGGGAGAAGGGAATCGGGGTGGCCCGAATGGGCCCTGACCCAACATGTCCACCGCCCGCCCCGGCTCCATCTGATCGGTGTGGCACGGGTGTTGTGACCTGGAATCCTCTTGTTCACCAGCCTGTGGCTATCTAGGGTCTCGATGTTTGAGATCGAGCTGGTCGAGGACCACTTGAGTGACTCATTCCGAGTCGGTCGGGCAGTGGTACCGGCCGGCTGGAACATGCGGCAGAAGGGGGACGCATGCTCGAGACACTCGGGCTGGATCGCACGACGGAGTCCGTCTACCGGGCGATGCTGAGGTATCCGCAGGACGACCCGGGGGAGCTGGGGGCGAGACTCGACCTGGCGGAGGACGGGGTGAGGTCGGCGCAGAAGGTGCTCGCCGCCCTCAACCTGGTGAACATGTCCTACGAACATCCCGACCGGCTGCGGGCGGTGTCACCGGACCTCGGACTCGAGGCCCTGCTCGCCCGTCAGTCCGCGGAACTCGCCGCTCACCAGCAGCGGATCGAGGAATCCCGCGCCGCGGCGGCCCGGCTGATCTCCGAGTACGCCGGCCTGCAGCCGGGGACGCCGGACTCCGGCGTCGAGCAGGTGGTCGGCATCGACGCGATACGCGAGCGGCTGGCGCAGCTGCAGCGCGACATACGGCAGGAGGTGATGTCCTTCTCCCCGGACGGCGCGCAGACCGCGGAGAACCTGAGGGCGGCCAGACCGCTGAACCAGCAGCTGCTTCAGCGTGGTGTGCGGATGCGCACGATCTACCTCGACAGTGTGCGCAACAGCCCGCCGACGGTGGCGCACGCCGACTGGCTCACCGAGATGGGCGGCCAGGTCCGTACCGTTCCGCTGCTGCCGACGCGCATGCTGATCGCGGACCGTTCGCTCGCGATCCTGCCCATCGACTGCGAGGACACCAGCGCGGGGGCCGTGATTCTCACGGGCCAGGGCACGCTCAACGCGCTGTGCGCCCTGTTCGACACCACATGGGAGGCGGCGCAGCCGCTGGGCACCGCGCGCCGGCGGGACGCGAACGGCCTGACCGGGCAGGAGTCCACCGCGCTGCGGCTGCTCGCCCAGGGGCACACCGACGAGGCGATAGCCAAGCGGCTCGGGGTGTCCCACCGCACCGCGCGCCGCATCGCCACCGAACTGATGGAACGTCTCGGAGCGCGCAGCCGCTTCGAGGCAGGGGTCAGGGCGGTCCAGCACGGCTGGCTGTCGAAGGAGCCCTGACCGGGCGCCGGCAAGGTGCCGTGAAGTGAACCGCCTGCCTTGCGCCATTCGCCGACGATCGGCGCACGGCGGGCGGTCCGCTCCCGACGGCATCCGGCCCTCGGAATCTACGCCAGCTTCTTCGCGATCTTGCGGGCGTCGATCGCCATCTCGCGGAACATGCCGCTGATCGGGTTGGTGAACCCGGTGAAGTACAGCCCCGGCGCCTGCTGGGGCGTCCGCGCCCCGTGGACGACCGGCCGGCCGCGCTCGTCGAGTACGCCGAGGTGCCCGACCAGGCCCTCCAGCGCGCGCCGGTAGCCGGTCGCGGCGATCACGACGTCCACGGAGATCCGGCTGCCGTCCGCCAGTTGAACCTTGTCTCCCTCGAACGACTCGAGTGCGGCGACGGGCTCGACCCTGCCGCTGCGCACCGCGTCGATCAGGCCCACGTCCTGCACCGGTATCGCGCCCTCCTTGACGCGGGAGTACAGCCCCGTGTCGGGACGCGGCAGCCCGTGCTCGGTGAGGTCCGGCACGGCGATCCTGCTCATGGCCTCGCCCGCCTTGTCGACGAGCCGCACCGGAAGCCGGCGGACGACGATGCCGGTGCGCTGGGCGGGCCAGCCCGCTGTCGAGCGGCGCACGATGTGCGGGGCGGTACGCACGGCCAGGCGTACCCGCGCGGCCCCGCCTTCGACCAGGTCGACGGCGATCTCGGCGCCCGTGTTCCCCACGCCGACGACGAGCACGTCCTTGCCGGCGTAGGGCGCCGGGTTGCGGTAGTCGCCGGCGTGCAGCAGCTCGCCCGGGTACGCGTCGGCGCCCGGCCAGTCGGGCAGCCGCGGCGTGTGGTTGTGGCCGGTGGCCACGACGACCGCCCGGCCGGTCAGTTCACGGCCGCCGGTGGCGTGCAGCAGCCAGTCGCTCCCGGCCGGTTCGATACGGGACACCTCGACGCCGGTGACGATCTCCAGCTCGTGGAAGTCGGCGTACTTGTCCAGGTAGCGGATCACGTCGTCGCGCGAGACCCAGCGCCCGAACGAGCGCGGCATCGGCAGGCCGGGGAGCGCGGAGAGCCTGCGGGTGGTGTGCAGGTGCAGCCTGTCGTAGTGCCGGCGCCAGGACGCGCCGACCGTCTCGGACTTCTCGAGCACCACGGCCCGTACGCCCCGCTGCCGCAGCGCGGCCGCCGCCGCGAGACCGGCGGGACCGCCGCCGACGATGTAGACGGGTCTGTCGTTCGTGAGGTCGATGCGCCCGACCCTGTTCTTGGTGTCGGCCATGAACGCTGAGCGTAATCGAGCGATTGCCGGATGGGTCTCGGTCAAGGCGGAGTTCGATTGCGAATCGGTCACGGTCGGGCATTCCTTGCGCGAGTCTCCCTTCCCCGCTGGAACTGACGTACCGTCAGTTCGCTTGCTTCGCCTGGACCCGTGTGGAGAGGGGTGTCGGATGCGGACCGTCTGGCTCAGCGGTGCCGAGTGGCTCGCCGTCCTGCGTATCGGCCTCGGCCTGTGGTGGCTGGAGAGCTGGCGCCACAAGGACAGGAAGGCCTGGTTCGAGCGGGGTGCCGGCATCGCCTGGGCGGCCGGCATCGCGCGCGAGCACCGGTGGCCCGCAGTACGGGCCGGCTTCGAGAAGGTCGTCGCGCCTCGCCCCAAGGTCATGGCCTACATCGTCGTCCATGCCGAACTCGCCCTCGGCCTCGGCCTGATCACCGGCTTCCTCACGCCGGTGGCCCTCGTCGGCGGGCTGCTGCTCAACCTGCTCTATCTGATCCTCATGATCCACGACTGGGCGGAGCAGGGGCAGAACGCCATGATGGCCCTGATATCGCTGGTCGCCCTGTTCGCCATGTCCTGGCAGACATGGTCCCTCGACCGCATGACGGGGCTCTTCCTGTGACCGGCCCGGGCGTTGACGCTGCCGCCGGCCGCACGGCCGTGACCCCGGCGACTCCCGACATCGACGACTTCACCCGCCCCTACTGGGAGGCGGCCGCCGCCGGGGAACTCCTCGTCCGCCGCTGCGCCGCCTGCCGGCGCCCGCACCACTATCCGCGCGAGTTCTGCCCGCACTGCTGGAGCGAAGACGTCCACTGGGAACGGGCGAGCGGGCGGGCGACGCTCTACACCTGGTCCGTCGTCCACCGCAACGACCTGCCCCCCTTCGCCGGACGCGTCCCCTACACCGCGGCGCTCGTCGAGCTGGCGGAGGGCGTACGGATGATGAGCGAGGTGGTGGAGTGCGCGCCGGACCGGCTGGCCGTCGGCATGGAGCTCGAGGTCGCGTTCCGGGCGCAGGGCGACGGTGTCACGGTCCCCGTGTTCCGCCCCTCGCAGCCCGCTCAGGGCCAGAGCAGTTCGCGCTCCCAGGCGTCGCCGGGAGCCTCCCGGCGGTAGCGCAGCCGAAGGTGTCGGCGGCGCTCGTCGCCCTGGAAGAACTCCACCTCGCGCGGCGCGAGCACGTACCGCGTCCATGTCGCCACCGGCGCGTCAGGCTCCGCCTGCGCCTGCTCCCATGCGGCCTGCGAGGCCCGGGCCAACTCGGCTTCGGACGCCAGCACTTCGCTCTGCCGACCGGTCAGCGCCGCCGCCAGGGCACCCGTCGAGCGGGCGTGCAGATCGGCCAGGCTCTCCGCGGCGGAGGCGGAGGAGACGGGGCCCCTCAGCCGAACCTGGCGGCCCTGCGAGGCCCAGTAGAAGACCAGCGCCGCCTCCGGGTGCGCGGCCAGCTGGCGGCCCTTCGCGCTGGTGGCGTGGGAGGCGAAGTGCCAGCCGCGTGCGTCCGCGTCGTGGAGCATCAGCACCCGCGCGTCCGGGCGGCCCCGGCCGTCCACCGTCGCCAGCGTCATCGTGTGCGGCTCGGTCTGCCCGGCCGCCACGGCCTCCCCGAACCACCGGTGGAACAGTGGCAGCGGCTCGCCGGGCGCGGCGGCCGGATCGAAGGCGGGCAGGGAGACGTCCCAGACCCGCTGTGCGTGCAGCAGAGCGCGGAAGGCGGCCTGCGGTTCCTGCTCGTCGTGGTCCATGACCGCAATTCAACATCCCGTCGGAGGGGGTCTCGGCCCCGCCCCGGCGCCGGCTCGTGGGTTTCAGCCCCGCCCCAGCACCACCGTGCCCGACGAGCAGAACCATCCGCCCGTCCCCGACGCGACCGCCAGCTCCGGCAGCCTGCCGTCGGCCCGTCGCACCTGGTGTCCGCCCGCCTCGCCCCGCAGCTGACGCACGGCCTCCACCAGCAGGAAAAGTCCGCGCATCCCGGGATGGCAGGCGGACAGGCCGCCGCCGTCGGTGTTCACCGGCAGTCCGCCGTCCCGAAGCAGTCGGCCCTTCTCGACGAACGCACCGCCCTCGCCCTTGGCGCAGAACCCGAGATTCTCCAGAGTCACCAGCGTCATGTAGGTGAAGGCGTCGTAGATCTCCGCGATGTCGATCTCGTGCGGCCGGACCCCGGCCCGCTCGAAGGCGAGCCGGCCGCTCACCGCCGCCGGCGAGAGGGTGAAGTCGGCCCACTCCGACATGGTGGTGTGCGAGACGTGTTCGCCGGTGCCGAGGATCCACACCGGGGCCTTCGCCGTGTCCGGTACGCACTCCTCGGACGCCAGCAGTACCGCGCAGCCGCCGTCGCTGCGGATGCAGCAGTGCAGCTTGGTGAACGGGTCGGCGATCAACGGCCCGTCCAGCACGTCGTCGACGGTGATCGGGTCGCGGAACATGGCGTCCGGATTGGCGGCGGCGTTCGCCCGCGCCTGGACCGCCACCTCGGCGAGCTGCTCCAGGGTCGTGCCGTACTCGTGCATATGGCGGCGCGCGGCCATCGCGTACTTGGCGACGAGCGTGTGCCCGTAGGGAACTTCGAACTGGAGCGGGCCGCGGCTGCCGAAGGAGAGGTTGGAGGTGCGCCGGCCGGCCCGTATGTCGGCGCGGGCGGTCGACCCGTAGACCAGCAGTACCGCACGGGCGTGACCGGCCGCGATCGCGTCGGCCGCGTGGGCCGCCATGACCTCCCAGGTCGCCCCGCCGACGGCGGTGGAGTCCACCCAGGTGGGCCGCAGGCCCAGGTACTCGGCCACCTCGATCGGCGCGAGCGTGCCGAGACCGGCTGAACCGAAGCCGTCGACGACACTGCGGTCGAGGCCGCTGTCGGCGAGGGCCCGGCGGGCCGCCTGGGCGTGCAGGGCGTAGGAGGTGGGGCCGTCGACGCGGCCGCAGTCGGAGAGGGATATGCCGACGACGGCGACCTTGCGCGGTGTGGAGGGCATGGATCTGACGGTACATCAGGTTCGGTTGCGGCAGGAGGAGTCCGTCCCGCGTCTGTGCATCCGACGCGCCCGCATCTAATATGACGGCCCGTCAGTTCAGGGTCTGGGCCATCGGAAGGAGCCGCGGATGGACGCCGTCTTCACCGCCGACCAGGACAAGATCCGCCGCACCCTGCGCGACATCCTGTCCGAACACCGCGGACGGGACACGACCGCAGCCGCCCGCACACCCACCGGGTACGACACCGACCTGTGGGCGGCGCTCGCCGGGCAGCTCGGCCTGCCCGGTCTCGCGCTGCCCGCCCAGTACGGCGGGAAGGACCGCACCCTCACCGAACTGGCTCTCGCCTTCGAGGAGACGGGCCGCGTCCTGCTGCCGTCCCCACTGCTCTCCACGGCAGGCCTCGCCGCCCCCCTGATCACCGCGCTCGGTACCCCTGAGCAGCGCTCGGAACTCCTGCCGCGCATCGCGGACGCCTCTTTGACCTGCGCACTGGCCGTGCCGGGCAGCCTCCCGCAAGCACTTGCGCTGACCGGCGACAACACCGCCGGAGACTGGGCCGGGGGCGGCCGGGCGGGCGGCATCCAGGCGCGGCGCTCCGGTACCGGCTGGACCCTGTACGGCGAGGCCGGGCAGGTCCTCGACGGCCACAGTGCCCGGCTGCTGCTCGTCGCGGCACACACGGGTGGCTTCCCCCGCAGCCGCGCCCTGCTCTTCCTCATCGACGCCGACGCGGCCGGTCTGACCCGCACCCGGCTGACGACGCTCGACGAGACCCGCCCCCAGGCCGTGCTCCAGCTCCGGGACTGCCCCGCCCGGCTGCTGGGCGCCGACGACGACGGGGGCGGCGTCCTCACCGCCCTGGCCGCCGCCGGCACGGGAGCCGCCGCACTGCTCGCGGCGGAGGCGGCGGGCGCGGCCGGACACACGCTGGGGACAACGGTGGAGCACGTCCGGGCGCGCGAGCGGTCCGGCAGCCCGACCGACTCCGTCCGGGCCGTCGGACACCGGCTGGCCGACCTGTACGTGCACGTCCAGGCGGCCCGTTCCGCGGTGTACTACGCGGCAGTGGACCCCGGCGCGGGACCCCTCGCGCTCGCCCAGGGACTGGAGGCGCTGCGCTCGGTCGCCGGAGAGGCGGTCCAACTGCACGCCGGTACCGGATCCGCCGAGGAGGACGAGGCGCACCGGTACTTCAAACGGGCCGCTGCCGACGAGCTGCTCCTCGGCCCCGCACACCGGTTGCGCGCCGCCGCCGCCGAGCGGTCCGGACTCTTCGCACCGGCAGGGACGGCCGCCTGATGTCCGCCGCCCTCCGACTGGTCCAGAAGATCTCCGCCACCCGCGCCTTCGCGAAGGCCGCACCGCACGTCATCCCGGCGGTGGACCGTGCGGTCCACCGCCTGACCGGGGGAAAGGTGCTGCCCAGTGCGCGGATGCTGCCGGGGCTCGTCCTCACCGTCCGCGGCGCGAGGACGGGCCTGCCGAGGCGCACCCCACTGGCCTGCGTACCGGAGAAGGCGTCGGTGAAGGCCTCGCAGGAGGCGGGCACCTGGCTCCTCGTCGGCTCCAACTTCGGCCGTCCGGCGCACCCGGCATGGACGACGAACCTGCTCGCCCACCCCGACGCGGAGGTGAGCCTGCACGGCGAGACGATCCCCGTGCGGGCCACGCTCCTCACCGGTGAACTCCGTGCGACGGCCTGGGAATCGGCCCTGCGTTTCTGGCCGCCGTACGCGGCCTACCAGGCCCGCGTACCCCGTGAGATCCGCGTCTTCCGCCTCACCCGGCGCGAGGTCAGCGACGCCTGAACCGCATGTGCCGCCCGGGAGCGTCGTCCCGCGGCCCGTGGTCGTCCTGCGGCCCGTGGTCGTCTTGGTGCGGCCGACCGCCGTACTGGTCACCGCCGTACTGGTCACCGCCGTACTGGTCACCGCCGTACCGGTCACCGTACTGGCCGCCGTACTGCGGGGGCGGAGGGCCGTTCGGGTCCGGCCCGTACGGGCCCCAGTCGTCCGCCGGCACATGACCGGGCGGTTCCTCGTCGTACGGCTCCTCCCGCCTGCGCCGCAGCTCCCGGCGACCGGTCATCACCGCCGCGGCCAACAGCAGCAGCAACCCGCCGCCCAGCGCGACGGCCGTGCCGGGGCCGAGGCCGTTCCCGTCAGCGCCGACCGTGAGGCTGCCGGCGTCCTGGCCCTGGCGGACCATCCACAAGGCCGTGAACCCGAGCACGATCACACCGGACAGCGCCACCAGCAGCCTTGACCGCAGGACCACCCCGACCAGTGTCAGCAGTGCGGCGAACGCGAGGGGGAGCAGCATGGAGGTGATCAGTGCCCCGCTGTTCGGGGTGATGCCGTTGAAGAGGTCCTGCACACGGTAGTCGCGTCCAGGACGGCCGTCGTACCAGCCACGGAAGGGGCTCCATACGACGACCGCCGCTCCGATGAGAGCGAGGATCGAGCCGATGACATTGCGAATCATCCCGGCCTCCTTCTGCCGGCGCTCTCGTCCCACGACGCTGCGCCGCGGCCGAGTACCCCGTCACCGACGGCCGAACCCGGGCGGGGACCGGCTTTCGCACAGCGAGCCACGCCTGTGCGGCGTGCGCGGGCACCGGAGCCCCGCGTCAGCGGGAAGACCGCCCCGTCGCCGTCCCCTTCACCGCGTCCAGTGCGTACACGCACCGGTCCTTGCTGCACGCGTACACGACACCGTTGCGCACCACCGGCGACCCCGTGATCTCGCCGCCGGTCGCCAGCTTCCAGCGCAGCTGGCCGCCGCTCGCGTCCAGCGTGTAGAGGACGTGGTCCGCGGAGCCGAAGTGGACCCGGCCGTCCGCGACGACCGGGGTGCCCACGACCTCGCCGCCCGCGGCGAACCGCCACATCGGGGTGCCGGTGACGGCGTCGAGGGTGTAGAGCGCGCTGCCGCTGCCGACGTGGACGTTGCCGGCCGCGATCAGGACGGGCTCGCTGGACTGGCGCGACTCGGTGGCGATGCGCCAGCGGTCCTTCCCGGTGGTGGCGTCCAGCGCGTACACGGTGCCGAGGTAGTCGGCGAGGTACACGCCGCCTCCGGTGACCGCGGGGCCGGGCGCGAAGGCGGGGGGCGAAAGGAAGACCGCGGGCGCCTCGAAGTGCCAGCGCACCAGACCGGACGCGATGTCGACGGCCAGGACGCGCGTGCCTGCGGACAGGTACACGTATCCGTCGGGCGCCGGCTGCACCCGTACGGGTACGTTCCCGCACGATGCCGCGTCGCCGACGGGGTACGACCATCGCTCGTCGCCGGTGCGCGCCTCCAGGGCGCGCAGTCGGGCGTTCTGCCACACGTACACGGTGTCGCCGAAGATCGCGGGGCCGGCCTCGGGGGTCTCGAAGTCGGTCTGGGCGCCGGTGAGCTCCCACAGCTTCTCGCCGTTGGACGCCTCCCAGGCCTGGACCCCGCCGCCGCGGGTGCCGGTGAGGACCGTGCCGCGGTCGACCTTGAGGGAGTAGACCCAGGCGTCGGTCTGCAGGCGCCAGCGTTCGCTGCCGGTGGCGGCGTCGAGCGCGTACAGCGTCGGTCCGTCGGAGCCGTGGATCCGGCCCCCGGAGACGGCCATCGCCCAGGCCACGTCGCGGGTCTTGAACTGACGGCGGCCCGTGCCCACGTCCAGGGCATGCACCTCGAACGAGGTGACGTACAGCAGATCGCCGTCGACGACCGGAGTGCCCCAGACGTCGTTCGACATGCGGAAACGCCAGGGCCGCCAGTGGCCGGGGCCCGCGTCGGGCGCCTGCGAGGGCTGCGGAACCGGGGCGGGCGGCGCGGCGACGGCGCCGCCCGGGGCGTCCGCCCCGTTCAGCCCGCCGGTCACCCCGGCGGGCGGGCGTACCCAGCCGGTGGCGGGACCGGCTTCCACGACCGCGGCACGGCTCGCGTCGGCGACCCGGGGGCCGGGGCCGATGGGCACGTTGGAGCCGGGCAGCCGCACGGGGCCGCCGAGCGAGTGCGCGGGCGCGGCCTGGCCCGTGCGCGGGTCGCCGCCGCCGTGGTGCACCGGCTCCCGGTCGGGGGCCGGCGGGGCGGTGGGGGGCCGCGGAGGCGTCTGCGGGGCGGGCGGCGCGGGGATGCGCGAAGGATCGGGCCGCTGGGCCGCGGGCTGTACGCGGCCACCGCCGCGACGGGCCTCGATCATGGCGGTGGACCGCGCGGGCAGCCATGCGGAAGCGGTGCCGCTGTCGTCGCCGCCGGAGGAGAAGAGATGCGGGGCGAGCTGGGCCTGCAGATCCTCCGGGGTGGGCCGCAGCGTGGCCTCCATCTGCATGCAGGAGTCGATCAGCGGCCGGAGCTCGTCCGGGAGGCCCTCGAGGTCGGGGCCCTCACGCAGCAGCATGAAGACCGTCTCGACCGGGTTCGCGCCGTGGAACGGCGCATGGCCGGTCGCCGCGAAGACCAGGGTCGAGCCCAGCGAGAAGACGTCGCTCGCGCCGGTCACACTGCGGGAGTCGCGGGCCTGCTCGGGCGACATGTACGCGGGGGTGCCTACGGCGACGTTGGTCATGGTCAGGCGGGTGTTCGAGACACCGGACGCGATGCCGAAGTCGATGACCCGCGGACCGTCCTCGACGACCAGGACGTTGGACGGCTTGAGGTCGCGGTGGACGAGTCCGGCGCCGTGGATGGACTGCAGCGCCTCGGCGATGCCCGCCGCCAGCCATCGCACCGCCTGGGCGGGCAGCGGCCCGCACTCGTTCACGATCTCCTCCAGGGAGGGGGCGGGAACGTAGGCGGTGGCCAGCCACGGGACGGCGGCCCGCGGGTCGGCGTCCACCACGGCCGCGGTGTAGAAGCCGCTGACCGCGCGTGCCGCCTCCACCTCGCGGGTGAAACGGACGCGGAACAGCTGGTCCTCGGCGAGCTCGGTGCGAACGGTCTTGATCGCGACCCGTCGTCCGGACGCCGACCGGGCGAGATAGACCAGTCCCATGCCACCGGCGCCGAGCCGGCCCAGCACCTCGAACGGACCGATCCGTCTCGGGTCGTGCTGCGTCAGCTGCTCCATACTTGCGTGCCACCTCCCCGTACGGGCTCCCACGGATTGGAGCCCGTCACATACAGCCCCGTGCAGGGTCTCACCATCGAGCCCCTCTGCGGTGAGCACCCTGATTCTTCCTGTCCGGGGCGACGGTTGCGAACCCGGGGGCGGATCGGGGTGTCTCACCGCGTTTCGGGCACGGCGACGGCGTCAGGCCTCGTCCGCCGCCGACTCGGGTTCCGCCAGGACCGCGAAGGTGGCGCCCTGGTTGTCGGTGAGCACGGCGATCCGCCCGTACGGGGTGTCGAAGGGCGACGTACGGACCCGGCCGCCGAGCGCGGTGACGGTCCCGGCCGTCCTGTCGCAGTCGGCGACGCAGAAGTAGACGAGGAAGTGGCCCGGCATCTCGGGCGGGAACTCGTCGGTGATCAGGCTGCGCCCGGCGACGGCGGTGCTCTCGCCCGGTTCCGTACCGGCGGGCGACCACATGCGGAAGCCGGCCATGTCGCCGGTCAGGTCCGTGCCCTGGAGGCCGAACACGGACTCGTAGAAGACGTCGGCGCGCTCGGCGTCGCGGGTGTACACCTCGGCCCAGCAGAACGAGTTCGGTACGCCCTGTTTCTCGAAGCCGGACCGCTTGCCCGGCTGCCACAGGCCGAACACCGCGCCTCCGGGGTCGGCGGCGACCGCGGCGATCCCGTCGTCGTCCACGGGCAGCGGGGCACTGATCACCTGGCCGCCGTTCTCGGCGATCCGCCGGCCCATGCCCGCGGCGTTGTCGGCGGCGAAGTAGACGCCCCAGACGGTGGGCATGCGGCCGTCCCGCTTGGGTGTGAGGGCTGCGACGAGCCGTCCGTCGCTGTAGGCGTCGGCGGGGCGGGCGCGGACGCCGCCGGGGACCTGGCTGCCGCCCCGTTCGGTGAAGGTCCATCCGAAGAGCTCGCCGTAGAAGCGCTTGCCCGCCTCCACATCGGGGAGCGATGCGTCCACCCAGCACGGCGTGCCCTCTGTGAATGAGGCCATGGACCCGGTTCCCTTCGCGCGTGTGGTGCCCGTCACCCTCAAGCTAATGGGGCATCACGCCGTGCGCTCGGAATCGAATCGAACGTTTGTGCGGAAATCGGCTGCTTCCGGTGTTTTGTCGTGATCGCCCGGGGTGCTCGTACCGCTGCGCCGGAGCCGATTTTGTTGAGTTGTCCACGGAAGTTGTCCACAGGCTGTTGATAACACTATCGGCGCGTGTCCCCGGCACCCCATTTGCACTCGGCCGAATCGCGCGCCGATCACCCCTCGGTAAGCTGACGGCATGACAGGACAAGTGCGCACCGTCGACGGCCGGGTGGCCGGACGACGCGGTCAGGCGACGCGGCAGAAGCTGCTCGACTGCCTCAGCGAGATGCTCAGCTCCTCGCCGTACCGGGACGTCAAAGTCATCGACGTGGCCCGGAAGGCGGGGACTTCACCCGCGACGTTCTACCAGTACTTCCCGGACGTCGAGGGCGCCGTCCTCGAGATCGCGGAGGAAATGGCCAAGGAGGGCGCGGAGTTGACCGAACTGGTCTCCGGCCGCTCCTGGACCGGAAAGGCCGGCTGGCAGACCTCGGAGGAACTGGTCGAGGGTTTTCTCGACTTCTGGCGTCGCAACGACGCGCTCCTGCGTGTGGTCGATCTCGGCGCCGCCGAGGGCGACAAGCGGTTCTACAAGATCCGCATGAAGATCCTCAACTCGGTCACCAACTCCCTCACCGACGCGGTGAAGGAGCTTCAGAGCAAGGGCAAGGTGGACAAGGACATCAGTGCGGCGGCGATGGCCGGCTCGCTGGTGGCCATGCTGGCGGCGGTCGCCTCCCATCAGAAGGGGTTCACCACCTGGGGTGTGAAGCAGGCCGAACTGAAGCCCAACCTGGCGCTGTTGGTGCATCTGGGCATCACCGGAAAGAAGCCGACGAAGTAGTTCCGGCACGGAGTCCTGTCCTCCGTGCCGTATGTGCGAGTCCTGTCATGCCGACGGCGGTCACCCTCCCTGGGTGGCCGCCGTCGGCGTTCTCGGGCCGGAGTGGTCGCGGGGCGCTGCTAGGGTGTCGTGCGCTCGTCAAGTGAGCCCATCCACCACCACTTTCAACGGGGGTTGAAACGTGAAGATCCGTCATGTCCGCGCCATTGCCGTCTTCGGGATCGCGCTCGTCGCACTGACCGGGGCCCGTGGCTCCAGCGGCGGCGGCTGCGACAACTCCAGCAGCTCCTCGAGCAGCAGTGGCGGCAGCGGAAGCCGCGACAACGACAGCTCCAGCAGCACCGGTGGCTCGCTGCCCGGCGGCTCCAGTGCCAACAAGGCCGCGCGCGACGTGACCATCGACGAGTGCAAGCTCGACGACGCCGGCAAGAACCTCACCGCGAAGATCACCATCAGCAACAGTGACTCGCTGGACTACGACTACGACGTCACCATGAAGTTCACCGGCGACCTCGGCAGCACCGCCGCTCCGGCCACCGCCAACAAGACCGCGATCGCCGTTGCCGCCGGCGCCTCCGAGACCGCGGTGCTCAGCACCCCCTACACCGGCACCGGCGACGGCACCGAGTACACCAAGTGTGAGGTCTCCCGGGCCTCCCGCAGCTGACCCGGCACGGCTGCCAGGTCCTGCCCCGGACAGGGCCTAGCGCAGCCGGAAGCCGCCCCTGCCCCGACCGCTCGTGAACAGCTCGGCCTGCTGCCCCGGCGGCAGGTTGCCGAGCGCCACCAGGTGCGGGGCATGGGCGAGCGCCCGGTTCCGTGCCCCCTCGGTGGCCGACCACAGGGCCCGTACCGTCCCCTGGACGGCGTCCGTCGGGTACGACGCCATCACCGCTGCCGCTCGCAGCGCCGCCTGCGCCGCGTCGCCCGGCTCCGTCAGCTCACAGACCAGGCCGATCTCGTACGCCCGGCGGGCCGACATCCGCTCCGCCGTGCCCATCAGCGCCGTTCTGGCCGCCTCGCCGGGCGGCATGCGCTGGGCCATGAAGACGGACTCGTAGGCGCTGACCATCCCGTATGTCGTGTGCGGGTCGAAGAACGTCGCCTCGTGCGAGGCGATCACGAACTCGGCTTCCCCGAGCAGGTAGAAGGCCCCGCCGCAGGCCATCCCCTCCACCGCCGCGACCACCGGCTTCCACAGGTCGTTCGCCTTGGGGCCGATCGTGAGCAGCGGATCGTCGATCGAGTACGGGGACGATGGCTGCGGCACCTCGGCGGCCCGGTCGATGCCCGTGCAGAACGCGCGGGTGCCGGCGCCGGTCACCACCGCCGCCCGCACGGTGTCGTCGCGACGGAACGCGCGCCAGGCTGCGGAGAGTTCAGCTGCGGTTTCCAGGTCGATCGCGTTGTGCTTCGCGGGCCGGTCGAGGGTGACCAGGGCGACGCCGGTGTCCTTGTCCGTCTCCACCCGCAGGCTCATGGCCGCTCCAGCAGCCAGCGCGGCAGGACGATTCCGTCACGGGCGGTGGTGAACGCGACCTTCACGCCCGCGCCGATGCGCAGCCGGGCCGGGGGGACGGAGTTCAGCGGCGCGTCGGGGGAGGCCACCACATTGCCGGCGAGCCGGATGCGAGGGGCGTCCAGCAGCTCGACGACGACCGCGTTGTAGGGGGCTTCGGCGGCGTATGCGGGAAGCAGCGGCGGGTGGGGGAGCACGAACGACCAGATACGGCCCCGGCCGCCCATCAGCCGCCATGTGCTGTCGAAGGACCCGCAGTGCGGGCAGCAGGGCCGGGGCGGGAAGCGCAGCTCGCCGCAGGCCGGCGCGGCGCAGGCCTGGACGCGCAGCTCGCCGCGGGCGGCGTACGCCCAGAAGGGGGCGCCGTCGTCGTCGAGGACAGGCATCAGATGTCCGCCGGCGGAGTTCGTCATCCGTCGTCTCAACTCCTCAGAAGCACGGCCGAGGTCGGAACGCCCTCACCGGCCGTCACCAGACATGTCCCCGCGTCCGGGACCTGGGCGGTGGACGTGCCGCGCAGCTGCTTCACGCCCTCGTTGATCAGGTTGAATCCGTGGACGTACGCCTCGCTGAGGCCGCCCCCGCCGGTGTTCAGGGGCAGCCGGCCGCCGATCTCCAGGGCCCCGCCCTCGGTGAAGGCGGCCCCCTCGCCCCGACCGCAGAAGCCGTAGCCCTCCAGCGACAGCGGGATCAGCGGTGTGAACGCGTCGTATATCTGTGCCACGTCGACGTCCTGCGGCCCGAAGTCCGCCTGTTTCCACAGCTGTCGGGCCGCTGTCCAGGCGGGCCCGGTGAGCGGGTCGTCGTTCCAGTAGTTGACCATTCCGTGGTGCTGGGCGGGCAGTGCCTGGGCGACCGAGTGGACGTACACCGGCTTCTGCCGGCAGTCGCGGGCGCGGTCGGCGCCGACGATCACACAGGCGAGGGCGCCGTCCGTCTCCAGGCAGTTGTCGAAGAGGCAGAGCGGCTCGCTGATCCAGCGCGCGGTCATGTACATCTCGCGGGTCAGCGGCCGTTCGTACATCATCGCCGCCGGGTTCTGGTTGGCGCGGTTGCGGCAGGCGAGGGCGACGTTGAAGAGGTGGTCGCGGGTGGCGCCGTACTCGTGCATGTAGCGGCGGGCCAGCATGCCGATCTCGTCGGCGGGCCGCAGCAGCCCGAAGGGGCGGGTCCACTGGGCGGGGGTGGGCAGCTGCACCGCGGTGTTGGTCCATGGGCGCGGGCCGGAGCCCCGTTTACGTGAGCGCCAGGTGACGCCGACGCTCGCCTGGCCGGTGGCGACGGCAGCGGCGAGATGCGCGACGGTGGCGCAGGAGCCGCCGCCCCCGTAGCCGACCTTGGAGAAGAAGGTGACGTCGCCGGCGCCGATCGCCTTGGCGATCTCGACCTCGTCGGTCTCCTCCATCGTGTAGGAGGCGAAGCCGTCGACCTCCGCCGGCGGGATGCCGGCGTCGTCGAGCGCGGCGAGGATCGCGCGGCAGGCCAGCGTCTTCTCCGACTCCGGCAGGTGCTTGGCGAAGGCTGTCTGGCCGATTCCGGCTATCGCTGCTCGGTCCTTGAGGGTCGCCATGCGGGGAGCGTACAGCTAATCTGACGTACCGTCAGCTACTGCGACGTGACGGAGGCTTGCGATGCGACGGGGCGACCTGGAGTGGGGCTCCATACCGGAGCTGGTGCGCAGTGCGGCACGGCGCCACGGCGAGCGGGAGGCCGTCGTCGACGGCCGCACCCGTGTCTCGTACGAGGAGCTCGGGGAACGCGTCGAGCGTGCCGCCGCGGCCTGCATCGCCTCCGGCCTCCGCAAGGGCGACCGGGTCGCGATCTGGGCGCCCAACACACTCGAGTGGATCGTCTGCGCCCTCGGCGCCGTGAGCGCGGGCGGCGTGCTCGTACCGCTCAACACGCGCTTCAAGGGCTCGGAGGCCGCCTATGTGCTGCGGCGCTCGCGCGCCAGGCTCCTCTTCATCACCGGCACCTTCCTCGGCACCTCCTACGTCGCCTCCCTGCGCCGCTCGGACGTCGAGCTTCCCGACCTGGAACAGGTCGTGGTCCTCGCCGACAGCGCCCCGGAGGACTACCGCACCTGGAAGGACTTCCTGGCGGGCGGCGACGGCGTCGGCGCCGCCCGGGTGCGCGAGCGGGCGGGCACCGTCACGGCCGACGACCCCTCCGACATCATGTTCACCTCGGGCACCACCGGCCGCCCCAAGGGCGCCGTCATCACCCACGCCCAGACCCTGCGCTGCTACGACCTGTGGAGCGAGCTGGCCGGACTGCGCGAGGGCGACCGCTACTTGATCGTGAACCCGTTCTTCCACACCTTCGGCTACAAGGCCGGCATCATCGCCTGCCTCACGCGCGGCGCGACGATGATCCCGCAGTCCGTCTTCAACGTCGACACCGTCCTCGCCAACATCGCCGCCGAGCGCATCTCCGTCCTGCCGGGCCCGCCGACCCTGCACCAGGCGCTGCTCGACCACCCGGCCCGTGACCGCCACGACCTGAGCGCCCTGCGTCTTGTCGTCACCGGCGCGGCCGTCGTCCCGCTCCGGCTGGTGGAGCGGCTGCGCGGCGAACTGCGGATCGCCACCGTCCTGACGGCGTACGGCCTCTCCGAGGCGAGCGGCATCGTCACCATGTGCCGCCGCGGCGACGACCCCGCCACCATCGCCGCCACCTCGGGCCGCGCGATCCCCGGCACCGAGGTCCGCGTCCACGCGCCCGCGCAGGGCGAGCCTGGCGAAGTCCTGGTCCGCGGACACAACGTCATGCGCGGCTACTTCGAGGACCCCGACGCCACGACCGAGGCCATCACACCCGAGGGCTGGCTGCGCACCGGAGACGTCGGCGTCCTCGACGCGAGCGGGAACCTGCGGATCACCGACCGGATCAAGGACATGTTCATCGTCGGCGGCTTCAACGCGTACCCCGCCGAGATCGAGCAGCTGCTCGGCCTGCACCCGGACGTCGCGGACGTCGCCGTCATCGGCGTACCGGACGCGCGGCTCGGCGAGGTGGGAAAGGTGTACGCGGTCCGCCGCCCCGGCTCGACGCTCACGGCCGACGACCTGATCGCCTGGTCGCGGCGGGAGATGGCGAACTACAAGGTGCCCCGGCAGGTCGAGTTCGTGGACAGCCTGCCCCGCAACGCGAGCGGGAAGGTCCTCAAGACGGAGCTGCGGTCCGGCCCGGGCCGCTGAGCACACCACCGGCCCGCCGCGCGGGGGGCCGGGCCGGTGGCGGTGCCGGTCGGGGCGGGTCAGCCGCGGAGGCGGACCGGGATCTGCTGCCAGCCGTACGCGATGAACGACGGGACCTGCTTCAGCTCGTCCGGCTTGAACGCGGGCGCGAGGTCCGGGTACCGCTCGAAGAGCGCGGGCAGCGCGGTCATCGCCTCCATGCGGGCCAGCGGCGCCCCGATGCAGCGGTGCACGCCGATCCCGAACGACAGGTGGTCGTCGGCCGCTCGCGTGGCGTCGAAGGCCGCCGCTTCCTCCCCGTAACGGGACGGGTCGTTGCCGGCCGCCGCGTACGTCGTCAGGATCGCGTCGCCCGCCGGAATGGTGACGCCGTCGATCGTGATGTCGGTGACCGCGAACCGCAGGGGCAGGCTGGCGATGGACGGGCGGACCCGCAGCACCTCCTCGACGACCTGCTCCCAGCTGATGTCGCCGGCCCGTACGGCGGCGAGCTGCTCGGGGTGCTCGAGCAGCGCCACGACGGCGTTGCCGATGAGGTTGACCGTCGTCTCGAAGCCCGCGCCGATGACGAGCAGCAGGGTGTAGAGGAGCTCCTCGTCGCTGAGCCGGTCGCCGTCCTCGTCACGGACCTTGATCAGCTCGGTGGCCATGTCGTCGCCCGGGTTCTCGACCTTGTGGGCGATGAGCGAGCCGAGGACCGTGCCGATCTGCTCCTGGACCCAGGTGGCCTGCTCCGGGCTCGGGTCGGAGGTGTCCATGAGGGCGGCGATGAGCCGGCCGGTGTCCTCGCGCAGATGGCCGGGCACGCCGAACAGCTCGCAGATCATCTGCATGGGCAGCGGGTGCGCGTACGCGGCCTTCACATCCACGACGGAGCCGTCGGCGCCGGCGGCGTCCAGCTGGTCCAACAGCTCCGCGGTGATGGCCTCGACCCGGTCGCGCATCGCCTCGGTGCGGCGGGCGGTGAAGCTGGGCGCGACGAGTTTGCGGAGCCGGGTGTGGTCGCTGCCGTAGGTGGAGAGCATGTTGATCACGCCGACCCAGCCCATGATCCAGCTCCACTCCGGGTGCTCGCCGATCTTCGGGAACAGCGACCAGTGCCGGCGCGGGTCCTTGCTGACCTCGGGGTTCAGGATGAGTGCCTTGAGGGTGTCGTAACCGGTGGGTGCCCAGGCGGGTATGCCGCCGGGCAGCTCGACGGGCACCACCGGTCCGAGCGAGCGCAGACGGGCGCTCTCGGCGATGATGTCGGCGCCGAACGGATCGATGGCCACTCGGGTGGACACGGTCATGAACGGTCTCCTGCCTGGTCGGGGCTACGGGGAGTGAATCTGACGGGCAGTGCCGTCAGCGATCGGTGGAACGGTCCGGGCCGCCAGGTGAGCCGCTCGCGCGGCACCACCGGCTGCAGGTCGGGAAGCCACTGGGTGAGCCGTTCGATCGCCTCGGTGGCGATCAGCACGGCGGGCTGCTTGACCGGGCACGCGTGCTCACCGGCCGAGAACGACAGGTGCGACGCGTCGTGCCGGTGGTGCGTCCCGGCGAAGGCCTGCTCGGAGAAGTGGCCCAGCGCGCCGTAGGACACCACGACCGGGACGCCGGCCTGCACCCACACGCCGTGGAACGACACGGACTCGCGGGCGAAGTGGATGCCGTAGTTCGCCAGCGGCGTCTCGTAGCGCAGCACCTCGAGGACGGCGTCCATCACCGGACGGGAGCCGCTGGTGAGGGTGGAGTAGTAGGCGGGGTTGCCGAGGATGCGCGAGAGGGCGTTGGAGACGAGGTTGGCGCTCGGCTCGTGGTCGGCGCCGAGGGTGAGGAAGACCTGCCAGGTCACTTCCTCCGGCGTGAGCGCCAGCGGATGGTCCAGCAGCCAACTCGTGACGTCGGGGCCGCGCTGCGCCGACTTGGCGGCGATCAGCTCCAGTACGTACTTGCCGTACTCGGCCTCCCCCTCCGCCGCCCGGTCACCGCCCTCCATCATCGCGCCGAGGGCGGCGTCCAGGCGGCCGGACTCGCTGTCGGGCAGGCCGAAGAGGTTGTTGAAGACGAGCGCCATCAGCGGGCGGGCGAAGCCGGCCACCAGGTCGGCCTGCCCGGCCGGGCCGAACCGGCCGACGAGTACGTCCACCGCGTGGTGCACGCGCTCGCGCAGATCGTGCGGCTCGACCAGATCGAAGGCGTCGACGAGGGTGCGCCGGTAGCGGACGTGCGCGTCGCCGTCGGCGAAGAGGGTGTTGGGCCGCCAGCGCATCATGCCGAGCACCGGGGAGTCCTCCGCGACCGTGGCCTCCCACGGCCGCGGGTCGTGCGACCAGGTCACCGTGTCGTGCAGCAGGTCGAGGGCGGCGCGGCGGTCGGTGACGACGTACGCCGGGACCCCGGGGGCGAGCTCCGCCCAGCCGACGGGGCCCTGGGCCCGCAGCGCCTCGTAGTAGCGGTGCGGGTCGGTCGCGAAGCCCTCCTCCCACAGCCGTACGGGCGCGGAGAGCGAGAAGGCGTCGGCGCGGGCGGGATAGGCGGCGGTCACCGGGCCTCCGTCTGCTGGCTGTCGAGGTGGATGAGGTGCTGGACGAGGGCGAGCAGCGCGTCGACGGAGGAGTTCGTGTCCCGGGCGTCGCACATCACGAGCGGGGTGTCCGGCTCGAGGTCCAAGGCGCGCCTCAGCTGCTCCTCGCCGTAACTCTTCGAGTCGGGGAAGGTGTTGAGCGCGACGGCGTACGGCAGGCCCGACTCCTCGACCATGCCGAGGACGTCGAAGGAGTCGTCGATGCGGCGGGTGTCGACGAGGACGAGCGCGCCGAGGGCGCCGTACGCGATGTCGTTCCACAGCGAGCGGAACCGCTCCTGGCCAGGGGTGCCGAACAGATACAGGACGATCCCGCCGCCCAGTGAGATCCGTCCGAAGTCGACGGCGACGGTGGTGGTCGTCTTGTCGCGCACCCCGGCGAGGTCGTCGACCGTCGCCGACGCCTCGGTCAGATGCTCCTCGGTGTGCAGCGGCCGGATCTCGGAGACGGAGTCGATCAACGTCGTCTTGCCGACGCCGAACGGGCCCGCGACCAGGATCTTGACGAGCCGGCGTGCGGAGTCCGGCAGATGGAGTCCGCCGTCGCGGGAGGGCCGTGCGGAGACCGGGGCCGGGGCCAAGGCCGGGCCGGTGTCCGCGGGCGGGCTGAAGCCTGCGGGCGGGCCCGCGCATGTGGGCGGGCTAGAGCTTGAGGGCGCGGAGGCCATCGGCCACTCTCTTCAACAGGTCACGGTCGGGCAGGGCGGCGGTCGGGACCGGCGGGCGTGCGCTCACCAGCCCCTGGTCGATCAGGGAGGCGGCGAGAACACGCGCCGCGGAGACCGGCAGCTCCAGCAGCGCCGCCGTCTCCACCACGGTCAGCGATCCGCCGTCCAGCGCCTCCAGCACGGCGTGCTGGGCGGCGGGGAGTTCGGCGGGGGCGGGGCCGCCGGTGCCGGTCAGCACCGACAGGCGTTCCAGGCTGTTGCGACTGGGCCGCGCCACCCCGCCCGTGGCGAGGTAGGCGGGGACCAGGGGGCGGCCGCTCCGGCGGCCGGTCATGCCGGTGTGCCGCCGTCGGCGCCGCGGGGCGCCGCGGCCATGGCCTTCTCGCCGAGCCTCGCCACCTGGGAGTGGACCCGGTGGCCGAGCAGGTCGAGCCGCACCTCCGGGTCGCCGTACGCCGCCACACAGGTGCCGTGGTCGGTGGGGGCGACCAGGATGTAGCCGTGGTCGGACTCGATGACGACCTGGCGCAGATGGGCGGCGCTCTCGTCGGCGAACGCGGCGGCGGCCGTACGGCAGGCACCTTGGACGGTGCTGATGATCGCGGCGACACGCTCCGCCGACTCCTGGGACAGCGCGGCGGAGTAGCCGGAGAGAAGTCCGTCCCTGGTCAGCAGGGCGGCGGCCCGGACGTGCGGGATCTCGAGGATCGGGTCGAGCACCCAGGCCGTTTCAGCGGGGTCGCGGCTGGTCATCGGGGGTCGGTCCCTTCGGTTTCGGCGGTGTTGCGCGCCGCGGCTGTTGCGGACTGCAGGGCGCCCAGGGCTGCGGCGGTCTCCTCGGGCGTACGGGCCGGCGCGGCCGGGGACGGGCCGGCGGCGGGCGTGGGATCCGCGCGGGCCCGGCGGCGGCGCTGCGGCAACTGCTCGCCGTCCGGCGCGGGGTCGGGCACCGGGGCGTGGACGGGCTCGTCGCTGTGGGCGTGGGCGGGAGTGGGCGTGGGAGGCGCGGGGGGTGGTGCCGCCGTCGCGGGCACGGCGGCGCGCTCGGGCCGCCGTACCGGCTGCGCCTGCTCGGGCGCGAGCTCGGGCTCCGCCGTCTGCCGGGTGGAGCGGGCGGCGCCCGCGGCCGGCGGGTGCAGGGCCGGGTCGATATGGCTCAGCAGATGGTTCGTGACGAGCAGTACGGCCCGTACACCGCCGTAGGGCGACGGAGTGGAGAGATCCACGGACAGGTCGAACTGCCGGGTGAGCCGGCCGATCGCCGCCAGGCCCATCCGGGGCGGGTCGCCCAGGTCGGACAGCAGGATCGGGTCGCTTCCGGCGACCAGCCGCTGCGCGGCGTCCCGTTCGTCGCTCGCCATGCCGACTCCAGCGTCGTCGACGGTCACGGAGACGCCGTGGTGGGCGCGTTCGAGGTGGACCGCGACGGTGGTGTCGGGGGCGGAGTGCCGCAGCGCGTTGTCGAGGAGTTCGGCCACGATGATGGCGACGGGCTCGACGGCGTGCGAGACGAGCGCGGTGCCCGGCTCCAGGTGGTTGTGCACCCGGACGCGGTGGTAGCCGACGAGCCGCGCCTGGCCACCGGTCACGGCGTCGACGAGGTGCGACTCCTCGCGGGCGAGCCCCACCCATGCCCCGCACACGACGGCCGCGACCTGGGCGCGGCGCAGCGACTGCTCGTTCTCGTGGTCGAGGGCGAAAAGCGTCTGAGCCAACTCCGGGTCGTCATATCGCTGCTGGAGTCCGCGGAGCACGTCCTGGAGCCGGTAGAGACCGGCCTGGATCTCGCGGGTGGCGCCGCGCATGCCCGCCCGGGCGGCGGCGTCGACGCGTTTGCGCTCCTGGGCCATGGCGGTGAGCAGGGCTTGAAGGACCTGGTCCATGCCCTTGCCGAGTTCGCTTCCGGTCACCGCGGGTTGCAGAGGGCCGGGGACCTGGACGTGCGGGTGGGCCGCGCGGGTGGCCTCGGCGGGCATGCGCCGGTCGGCGAGATGGGCGACCTCCGCGGCGAACGCCTGGGCGGCACGGTCGACTTCGTACCGGGCGGCCTCGAGGTGCGACCGGAGTTGGGCGATCTCCTGGCGCTGCCGGGTCCTTTCCCGGCGGGAGCGGATGAGCCCGCCTCCCAGTACGAGCGCCGACAACGTCCCGGCGGCCAGGCCGCCGGCGGCCAGGTCCGGTATCTCGATCATCGATTAGACCTCGGGAGGGCAGGGTGTGGGGGGGCCGTGAGGGCGGACTCCGCCAAGTACACACTGCCGCCGAGCGGTTGCGCTCGGTTTCCCGCCAAGGTCCTTTTGGTTTTGTCCGATCGGTGACCAATTATTTACGAACTGCCTGAGTAGGCATCAGGTGCTGTTGCTGGGACGGTACTTACACGGGCTGGGCATGCCGCGGCCGCGGCGGCTCCCCCTCCGCGCCGCCGCGGCCGTTCCCCGTCGTGAGACGTCGTTCGCCCGGGTCAGTCGGTCGGCTTCACCGGCTTCAGCGGCTCGGACGTCGCATGCGTGTCCATGGGGCGCATCTCGCCACCGGTCGCGTGCGTGTCCAGGGTGCGGATGTCGCCGCCCGTGGCGTGGGTGTCCTGAGTGGTCACCGGCTCGGACGTCGCGTGCGTGTCCTGCGGCTTGAGGATCGGGTCCTGCTTCTTCGCGTCAGCCATGATGAGCTTCCCTCCCGTTCGGGTTTTCTTCTGCTGGTGGGACGGACCCGCCCGGCTGCTCCCCCGATGGCTGCCGGACGGGTCCTCCAGGGCGGCTCACCCTAGCGGTATGGCCGCGTGTCCCCCGTTCGCCCCCGTCGTTTCCCCCGTCTTCCCCCCGACGCGAGGGGCTGACAGGAACGACAATGCACGGCGGCGATAAACGAACGATGAACGCCCCGGCCGGCGGGCCTACGACCCGTCACAGCCCTTCCCTCCGGGCGACAACGTCCCGCCCGCTCCGAGCCCCTCGGCCCCGCGCCTACGCCGCCGCGGCGGGCGCGAGCAGCGCGCGTACCTCGGTGCCCTCCGGCGAGCCCAGCTCGTCGTAGATGCCGAGCGCCTCGCGCCAGCACACCTCGGCCCTGCCGGTCTGCCCGAGGCCGCGCAGTGCCTTGCCGAGCACCGTCAGCACATTGCCCCGGCGCCACTCGCCGCCGATCCCGCGGAGCACGGTCAGCGCCATCTCCGCGTTGGACGCCGCCTGCGCGGGCCTGCGGCCGGTGAGGTCGGCCTCCGCGAGACGGAACAGAGTCATCCCCTCCCACAGCCGCTGGCGGCTGTCACGGAAGATGTCCAGCGCCTCGTGCAGCCGCGCGTTCGCCTCCGTGAGCTGGCCGCTCCGGGTGAGCGCCATGCCGAGGGCGTACCGGGCATTGGCGCCGCGCAGCGCGTGGCCCATGCGGTCGTATATGTCGATGCCCTCCTGGGCCAGTGCCACCGCGCTGTCCGTACGGCCCATGGCGAGATGGATGCGGGAGAGGTTGCACAGGGCGGCCGCCTCGCCGGGCGCGTTCTCGCCGGCCCGGAAGTCCGCGATGGCCCGCTCCAGGTGCCGCTCGCCGTCCGCCTGCCGGTTCTGGTAGATCGCGATGACCCCCCGATGGTTCGACGCCCAGCAGCCCGTCAGCGGATCGCCGGCGGTCCGGGACAGCTCCAGTGCCTGCCGGGCCTCGTCGTCGGCCAGGTCGAACCGGCCGGCGACCAGGTGCACGTTGCTCAGGGTGATCAGCGAGCGGCCCTCCGCGCGGGTGTCGCCACAGGCGCGGGCCGCTTCCGGCATGGCCGCCGCGACCCCCTCGTACTGCTTGGAGTTGGCCCCCGACTCGGCCAGGTCCAGCGATGCCCACAGCAGGTCCACCGCGCGCCGGAGCGTCTTGGGCCCGGACGACTGGCGTACGCAGGCGAGCAGTGTGCCGGCCTCCGCGTACAGCCAGTCCTGGGCGTCGTGCCGGTCGGTGAACCGGAGCCCGGCCGTGCCCGTCGGCTCGAGGTGCTCCACGAGCCGGTCGCCCGGCCGCTCCATCGCGTACACCCGTGCCGCGGTCGCCAGGTAGAAGTCCAGCAGCCGCGACAGCGCAGCCTCTCGTTCGGCAGGGGGCTGTTCGTCCCTCTCGGCGCATGCACGCGCGTAGAGGCGCACGAGGTCGTGGTAGCGGTACCGGCCCGGCGCCGCCGACTCCAGCAGGGAGGTGTCGACCAGCGCCTCCAGCAGGTCCTCCGTCTCGTGCAGCGGCAGGTCCAGCACCGCGGACGCCGCGGCGAGCGAGATGTCGGGGCCGTCCGCGAGGCCCAGCAGCCGGAAGGCGCGGGCCTGGGCAGGCTCCAACTGGCCGTAGCCGAGCTCGAAGGTGGCCTTCACCGCCAGGTCTCCGGCCTGGAGTTCGTCGAGTCGGCGCCGCTCGTCGGCGAGCTTGGCCGCGAGCACGGAGACGGTCCAGGTGCGCCGGGCGGCCAGCCGGGACGCCGCGATACGGATGGCCAACGGCAGGAAGCCGCACGCGGCGACCACGTCCAGAGCCGCCTCCCGCTCGGATCCGACTCGTTCCGCTCCGACGATGCGGGTGAACAGCTGGAGCGCCTCCTCGGGCGACATCACGTCCAGGTCCACCAGGTGCGCGCCGGCGAGGTCGAGCATCCGCACCCGGCTGGTGATCAGCGCGGCGCAGCCGGCGGTGCCGGGCAGCAGGGGCCGGATCTGGGCCGCGTCCCGGGCGTTGTCGAGCAGGACCAGCACCCGCCGTCCGTCCAGGGTCGAGCGGTACAGCGCCGCCCGCTCGTCCAGCGTGGCGGGGATGGCGGAGTCGGCCGTGCCGAGCGCGCGCAGGAAGACGCCGAGCACCGTCTCGGGCTCCGCCGACCTGCTGCCCGTGCCCTGCAGGTCCACGTACAGCTGGCCGTCGGGGAAGTGCTTGCGCGCCTGGTGCGCCACATGGACGGCGAGTGTGGTCTTGCCGACGCCGCCGATGCCGGCGAGCGCGGACACGGCCATCACGGACCCTTCGGCGGTGGCGAGTTGGCTGCCCAGGTCCGTCACGAAGGAGGCGCGGCCGGTGAAGTCGGGGACGGTGGCGGGCAGCTGGGCGGGCCGGGTGAACTGCGGTGCCGGGGCGGACTCCTCGCTGGGCCGGGCCAGTTCCGCGTCGGCCCGCAGGATGCGCTGCTGGAGGCTGGACAGCTCGGGGCGCGGGTCGACGCCGAGCTCGTCGGCGAGCAGCCGGCGGGTGTCGGCGTAGACGGCGAGCGCCTCGGCCTGCCGCCCGCTGCGGTACAGCGCGAGCATCAGCAGCTCGCGCAGCCGCTCTCGCAGCGGATGCGAGGCGGTGAGGGCCGTCAGCTCGGAGACGGCCTCCGCGTGGCGGCCGATCTCGAGGTCGATGTCGAGGCGGGTCTCGAGCAGTTGCAGGCCCCACTCGACGAGCCGGGTGCGCTGGTTCTCCGCGTACGGCCCGGGCACGTTGGCCAGCGGCTCGCCGTCCCACAGGTTGAGGACCTTGTTGATCAGCGCACGCGCCTGGGCGCGTTCGCCGGCGGCGGTCGCCTTGTGCGCCTCGGCGGCCAGCTCCTCGGCGACCGCGAGGTCAAGGGCGTCCCGCCCGATCCGCAGGGCGTAACCGCCCGATTCGCTGACCAGGGAGTCGTTGAGCGCCTTGCGCAGCCGAGAGGCGTACGTACGGACGGCGGCGAGGGCCTGCGACGGCGGCTCCTCGCCCCAGATGGCGTCGATCAGCTCGCTCGCGGTCGCGGTGCGCCCGTCGCGCAGCAGCAGTGCGACCAGCAGGGCTCGCTGCTGCGGCGAACCGGACGGCAAGGTCTGCGCGCCCCGCCGAACCCGCACAGGTCCGAGCACACTGAAGTGGAGCTCGGCGTCGTCGCTTTGAAGCGGAGCGCGCTGGTTCGGTACGCGTGGCCCGCTGTCACGGTCCATTGGTGCCCCCTGCCCGTACTGCCGGAATCGCCCTCGACAGTCTGCCCTGTTGGGGGCGGTCGCGTCAGCAGCGGGGCGCGTCCGTCTCGCTGCCGCGCGGGTGACCGGCTGCCCGCTTCTGATCAGGGGCGATAGACCGTTCCGGGTTCGGGGGCGGCCGGTGCGAGAAGCTCGGGGACCGTGACGAAGGTGTAACCGCGCTTCTTCAGCTCGGCGATGATGCCGGGCACGGCGGGGACGGTTCCGTCGTAGATGTCGTGCAGCAGGATGATGCCGTCACGCCCGGCCTGGTCGACGATGCGCTTCTTGATGAGCTCGCTGTCGGTGGTCGAGTAGTCCTTGGCGGTGGCGCTCCACAGCACCTGGGAGAGGCCGAGCTCCTTGCTGACCTCCGTCACCTCGTCGTCGGTGCGGCCCTGGGGCGGGCGCATCAGCCGCGGCTTCTCGCCGGTGATCTCGGCTATGGCGTCCTGGGTGCGGCCGAGTTCCTCGCGTATCCCGTCCTTGTCGAGCTGGTCGAGGCGCTTGTGCGTCCAGGTGTGGTTGGCGACCTCGTGGCCCTCGGCGGCGAGGCGGCGCACGACGTCGGGGTGCTTGAGGACGTGGTTCTTGCCCAGGAGGAAGAACGTGGCGTGCACGTCCTCCTTCTTGAGCATGTCGAGCAGCTCCGGGGTGTCCTTGCCGGGGCCGGCGTCGAAGGTCAGGGCTATGCACTTGGCCTCGCCGCAGTCGACGGCGGGCCCGGACCTGCCGCTCGCGAGCGGCTTGCCGTCGGACTTCGGGGCGTCTGCCCGGGCGTCGGCGGGCGAGGTGCTGTCGACGGAGCAGCCGCCGAGCAGCAGCGCGAGCGAGGCGGCGAAGAGGGCCGGGACAACCCGGGCCCGGCTTCTGTGCGTCCTTGTGGGCATGGCGAGAATCCCCGTTCCTGGTGGCGTGCAGGCGCCGGCGCCTGCGGCGTCGGCGCGGCACCGATGGTCGGCCGGTGCGCGTGGCTGCACTATACACAGCGTGTATACGCGGGGTTCATAGTGGCCCGGAGGTGCGCGCCCGGCCCCGTGATGCAGGCTCCGCCGTAGCTGACGAACCGTCAGATCGGCGCTACCTTGAGAAGCATGGAGACCTTCCCCAAGATCATCTCGGTGGACGACCACACGGTGGAGCCCCCCAACGTCTGGCGGGACCGGCTCCCGTCGAAGTACGCCGACACGGCGCCGCGCATCGTCCGCGCGCCCCTGAAGGAAATGACCTTCATGGGTGGCAGGTTCGCCCCCGTCATGGGCGAGCCCGGCGACGAGGGGCCGGTCGGCGACTGGTGGGTGTACGAGGACCTGCACCGGCCGCTCACCCGCCTGGACACGGCCGTCGGCTACGACCGCGACGAGATCAAGCTGGAGATCATCACCTACGACCAGATGCGCCCCGGCTCGTACAGCGTCCCCGAGCGCCTCGCCGACATGGACGTCAACCACGTCCAGTCCGCCCTCTGCTTCCCGACGTTCCCCCGCTTCTGCGGCCAGACGTTCACCGAGGCCGCCGACCGCGAGCTCGGGCTGCTCGGAGTCCGGGCCTACAACGACTGGATGGTGGAGGAGTGGTGCGGCCCCGAGGCTCAGGGCCGGCTCATCCCCCTCACCCTCGTCCCGCTGTGGGACGCGGAACTGGCCGCCGCCGAGGTACGGCGCAACGCCGCGCGCGGTGTGCGTGCCGTGGCCTTCTCCGAGATACCGCCCCGCCTGGGCCTGCCGTCCATCCACAGCGACGACTGGGACCCCTTCCTCGCGGCCTGCGACGAGACCGGCACCGTCATCGCCATGCACATCGGCTCCTCGTCGAAGATGCCGTCCACCTCGGCGGACGCGCCCCCGGCCGTCGGCTCGACCATCACGTTCGCCAACTGCTGCTTCTCGATGGTCGACTGGCTGATGAGCGGCAAGTTCGAACGCTTCCCCGGGGTACGCGTCATGTACGCCGAGGGCCAGATCGGCTGGATCCCGTACATCCTCGAGCGCGCCGACGTCGTCTGGGAGGAGAACCGCGCCTGGGGCGGTGTGGCCGACAAGGTCACCCGGCCGCCGTCCGAACTCTTCGCGGAACACGTCTACGGCTGCTTCTTCGACGACGCCTTCGGGCTGAGGAACCTCGACGCGATCGGCGCCGGCAACGTCCTGTACGAGACGGACTACCCGCACTCGGACTCGACCTGGCCGAAGTCGAAGGAGGTCGGGGAGAGCCAGATGGGCCACCTGGCGCCCGACGTCGTCGACCGGATCGTCCGCGGCAACGCGATCGACCTGCTGGGCCTCACCACCGACGGCCTGTGGCCCGGTCCGTAACGTCTTCCCCGGGCGTCCTTGCCGCGATCACGCCTGCGGCCCGCAGCCAATCGCGTTGAGAGCCCGACGCCTCCCGTGCTTACCTCTGACCGTGATCGGACACGAACCGGAGGGGGCGATGGGCATGGTGCTCGGAGAACGGGTGAAGCTGCGGGCGATGGGCCCGGAGGACGCCGAGGCGCTGTGGCGGTGGAACCACGACCCGGACGTCATGCGCTGGATGAACGACAACCACCCCTCGACGCCCGAACATGTCGAGAAGTGGCTCGCGGAACGCCCGCGCAACACCTATGGCGACCTGCTGCTCGGCATCGAGACCCGAAGCGACGCAGCGCTGATCGGTCTCGTCGCCCTGTCCGGCGCCGAACCGGAGACCGGCATCGCGGAGCTGGACATCTACCTCGGCGAGAAGGAGCACTGGGGCCGGGGCTACGCCACGGACGCGATGCGGACGGTGTGCCGCTACGGCTTCGACAAGATGCGACTCCACAAGATCAAGCTCACGGTCGTCACGGAGAACCACGCCGCGCAGCAGGTCTACAAGAAGGTGGGCTTCCTGGAGGAGGGCCGCCTCCGCCAGAGCTTCCGCCGGGACGGCGTCTGGTACGACCAGCTCGCGATGGGCCTGCTCGAGGGGGAACTGCGCGAGGCGTGAGTCCGCGAGCCGCCTCCCGCGGGACCCTTCCCGGGTCCTCGCCCCCCGACGGCTGCCCGCACAGGGTCTTCGGCCCTGCCGTCCCGAGCGGCGGGCCGTGGCGGATCGCGCGCCGCTCCCGGTCCGCTACCGGTCCGCTACCGGCAGCCGCCGGTTCGCGGGAACATGCTGCGCATGACGCTCTCCCTCGCAGAAGCAGACAAGATCCTCGCCGACAACTTCGCCCCGTGGGTCCTCGAACTGGGACTGTCCGTCCTGGAGACGGGTGACCTGCACGCCGTGCTGAGACTTCCCTGGGACGCCCGGCTGGCCCGCGAGGGCGGCGGGCTCAGCGGGCAGGCGCTGATGGCCGCCGCGGACACGGCGACCGTGATCGCCGTGTCCTCGGCGCGCGGCGCGTTCGTCCCGATGACAACGGTCCAGCAGTCCACCACCTTCCAGCGCGCCGTCGTCGGCGCCGACGTACTGGTCGATGCGCGCCTCACCAAGCTGGGCCGGCGCATGGCCTTCGCCGACGTCACCATGACCGCGGAGGGCGCGGACGGACCGGCCGCCCGGGCCTCGACGGTGTATGCCCTGCTGGGCTGAGACACCCCTGGCGTCCCGCGCCCGCATGCACACCCCTTGTCTGATGGCTCGTCAGCTACGACGATGACGAACAGCCGTTTATGACGGGTCGTCAGATTTTGGGGAGTCTCCATGGTGGCGTACGGGATGCAGCTTCCGGTCCAGTCCCAGAGCACCCTCTACGCCGAGCCCTGGGAGGCCGAGGCCGGCCCGCAGGACCTCGCCGAGACGGCCAGGGCGGCCGACCGGGCCGGCTTCACGTACATCGCCGTCTGCGACCACGTCGCCATCCCGCACCGCCTCGCGGACACCATGTCCACGGTCTGGTACGACCCGGTCGCCACCCTGGCGTTCCTCGCGGCAGCGACCGAGCGGGTCCGGCTGCTGAGCCATGTCGCCGTCGTGGGGCTGCGCCACCCGCTGCTGACCGCCAAGCAGTACGCCACCCTCGACCATTTGTCCGGCGGCCGGCTGATCCTCGGTGTCGGGGCCGGGCATGTGCGGGAGGAGTTCGAGACCCTCGGTGTCGACTTCGACGCCCGCGGCCCCGTGCTCGACGAGACGCTCGACGCGCTGCGGGCGGCGCTCGGCCCCGAGGAGTTCCCCGAGTTCCGCGGCGAGCGGTACTCCTTCCAGGGCCTGGGGCAACGCCCGCGGCCCGCCCAGGCGCGCGTCCCCGTGTGGGTCGGCGGCTCCTCGCCCGCCGCCGTGCGCCGGGCCGCGCTCAAGGGCGACGGCTGGCTGCCGCAGGGCGACCCGCGCGACAGGCTGCCCGCACAGATCGCCCGGCTCAAGGAACTGCGCGAGGCGGCGGGCATCGAGGCGCCCCTCACGATCGGCGCCATCACCGAACCCCTCTACGTCGGCGAGCCGAACTGGCACACCGGTCGCAGAACGCTGACCGGGAAGCCGGATGTCCTCGCCGAGTCGCTGCGCGCCTACGCGGCGATGGGCGTGCACCAGATCCAGGTGCGGTTCCGCAGCAGGAGCCGCAGCGAACTCACGGACCAGATGGCGGCCTTCGGCGCCGATGTCGCCCCGTACCTCGACTGACCAGGGAGAGCACGCATGGGCAAGCTGGACGGACGCGTCGTCCTCATCACGGGTGCGGCGCGCGGGCAGGGGGAGCAGGAGGCGCGGCTGTTCGCCGCTGAGGGCGCGCGGGTGGTCCTCGGGGACGTCCTCGACGAGCTGGGTGAGCCGCTCGCCAAGGAGATCGGCGGTCTCTACGTTCACCTGGACGTGAGCCGCGAGGCCGACTGGAGTGCGGCCGTGGCCGCGGCGAAGGACGCCTACGGGAAGGTCGACGGACTGGTCAACAACGCGGGCATCCTGCGCTTCAACGAGCTGGTCTCGACCCCGCTGGAGGAGTTCCAGCTGATCACGCAGGTCAACCAGGTCGGCACGTTTCTCGGCATCCGCAGCCTCGCCCCCGAGCTCGAGGCCGCCGGCGGCGGCACGATCGTCAACACCGCCTCGTACACGGCGCTCACGGGGATGGCGTACGTCGGTGCCTACACCGCCTCCAAGCACGCGATCCTCGGCCTGACGCGGGTGGCGGCGCTGGAGCTGGCGGCAAAGGGCGTCCGGGTCAACGCGGTCTGCCCGGGTGCCGTGGACACCCCCATGAGCAATCCGGAGGGCACGGACCCGGGCGCGATCGAAGGCCTGTACCGCACGCTCGTGCCGCTCGGCCGGGTCGGCCGGCCGGAGGAGGTCGCGAAGCTGGCGCTCTTCCTGACCGGCGACGACTCCTCCTACATCACCGGCCAGCCGTTCGTGATCGACGGCGGATGGCTGGCGGGCGTCAGCGTTCTCTGACACCCCGTCATCTCTTGACTGCGCAGGCAGCCGGTGGAACAGTCGACCACATCCAGATCTGACGGTGCGTCAGAAACCGTCGGAAATCTTAAGGCGGTGAACCCCCTTGGAATTCGGCCTCTTCGTTCAGGGATACCTCGGCAAGCGTGCCGAGACCGACCCCCTCGCCGAGCACAAGGCGCTGATGGAGGAGACCGAGTACGTCATCCAGGCGGACAAGTCCGGGTTCAAGTACGCCTGGGCCTCCGAGCACCACTTCCTGGAGGAGTACTCCCACCTCTCGGCCAACGACGTCTTCCTCGGCTACCTCGCCCACGCGACCGAACGGATCCACCTCGGCTCGGGCATCTTCAACCCCCTGGCCCCCGTCAACCACCCGGTCAAGGTCGCGGAGAAGGTCGCGATGCTCGACCACCTCTCCCAGGGCCGCTTCGAATTCGGCTCCGGCCGGGGCGCCGGATCCCACGAGATCCTCGGATTCATGCCGGGCATCACCGACATGAACCACACCAAGGAGATCTGGGAGGAGACGATCGCCGAGTTCCCCAAGATGTGGCTGCAGGACGAGTACGTCGGCTTCCAGGGCAAGCACTGGTCCCTGCCGCCGCGGAAGATCCTCCCCAAGCCGTACGGGTCCGCCCACCCCGCCATGTGGTACGCGGCGGGGTCCCCGTCCTCGTACGCCATGGCCGGCAAGAAGGGCCTCGGGGTACTGGGCTTCAGCGTCCAGAAGGTCTCCGACATGGAGTGGGTCCTCGAGTCCTACAAGAACGCGGTGAAGGAGGCGAAGGCGGTCGGCGCGTTCGTCAACGACAACGTGATGGTGACATCGACGGCGATCTGCGCGGAGACGCACGAGCGCGCGGTCGAGATCGCGGTCGGGGGCGGGCTGAACTACCTGCAGTCCCTGCTCTTCCGCTACCACGACACCTTCCCGCGGCCGGAGGGCGTCCCGGAGTGGCCCGAACTGCTGCCGGAGTACACCGCGGAGATCATCGAGCTGTTGATAGCCGAGGAACTGATGATCTGCGGCGACCCGGCGGAGGTACTGCAGCAGTGCAAGCGGTGGGAGCAGGCGGGGGCGGACCAGCTGTCGTTCGGGCTGCCGATCGGGGTGTCGTACGAGGACACGATGAACACGATCCGCCTGATCGGTGAGCACGTGATCCCCCAGATCGACACGGACCCCATCCACCGCACGACGCGCTTCCGCGAGGCTGCTTGACGGGACGGGACGGGTCGCTGCGCGGGCCGGGCCAGCCGCCTGCGGCGGGCGTTTCCCCACCCCGCCCCTTCCCGAAACCGGGGCAAGCCCCGGGCCCCGTACCGCGCTTCGCGCGGTGTCCTCAAACGCCGGACGGGCTGATTTCGCTCCGCGAAATCCAGCCTCGCCGGCGACCCCGGCGCGGGGGTCCGGGGGCGGAGCCCC